>NZ_JABAEE010000015.1:0-99177 GCF_023701885.1 Pseudomonas sp. CG7
TACGAGGCCAAAAGTCGTGATCGTCAGCTTAGAGCCTTACAGCGTAAGGCTACAAAGCTGGGTGTTCGATTGGTCGCGGCTTAAAAAGCTTTGGAGAACAAGGGGATGGATTTTGTTTGATGAGAGCTTGCTCCCGCTGGGCTGCGAAGCAGACCCAAAAAAAGGCGACCGCTGCGCGCTCGAGCGGGAGCAAGCTCCCTCGCCACGGTCATGAGTGAAATACCAGAAACAACAGCACTACATTCACCACCAGCGACACCAGCGCCAACGTCCGCCAGACCTTCAGCGGCTCTCTTTCCAGCAATGGCCGGGGCCTTACACTCAAGCTGCGGCGTTCGCCCTGCTCCAGCAGCAACAGCCATTCCTCGGCGGTTTCAAAGCGCTGGCCCGGGTCTGCCGCGACGGCCCGTTCCAGGCTTTGCCCGAGCCATTCGGCCAAGTCCGGCCGATAGCGGCTGGCACTGACCGGCACCCCAAAGCGCGGGCGCTGGAAGGCTTCGATCTCGCCGTAGGGATAATGCCCGGTCAACAGGAAATACAAGGTCACGCCGACGGCGTACAAATCCTGTTGCGCAGTGGGCGCGGTGCCGCCGAAGGCTTCCGGAGCAATGTAGCTGGGTGTGCCGGGCAGCACGTTGGCCTGGTCCTCGGACAAGCCCGGGCAATACGCCAGGCCGAAATCCAGCAAGCGCAATTCTCCGTCGTCGCCCAGGTGCAGGTTTTCCGGCTTGATGTCGCGGTGGTAGATCTGCCGTCGATGCAACAGGCCCACCGCCCGCACCAGCCGTTGCGCCAGGTCCTGCCATTGGGCCAGGGGCAGCGGACCGCCCTGGTTGCACACCTCGGCCAGGGTCGCGCCCGGATATTCACGCATCACGTAGTACAAATGCTGACGCTGGGGCACCCCATGGACTTCGGGAAACTGCCGTCCGGCGACGCGTTTGAGAAACCATTCCTCCGAGAGCAAGGCCTGACCGGCCCGGCTGTCGTCACGTAGCTGCACGGGCAAGGTTTTCAGCAGCCAAGGTTGGCCTTGGCCGTCGTGCACCCGGTAAAGCAATGATTGCTGGCTCTGGCCGAGCAGGCTTTCGATCTGCCAGCCCTCGAATACCTGGCCCGGTTTCAGCGCCGGCGGCAAGGGCCATTGCTGCAGCTGGATCAAGGCATCGCCAATGCTGGCTTCGCCGAGGGCATCGACCCGCACCAACAACGCACTGGCATTGTCCTGGCTACCGGCCAGGTGCGCGGCGTTGACCAGCGTCTGCGCAGCGAGGTCCAGGTCGGGTTGGTCGCGAAGGATGCCGGCGATGGCCGTGTCCCCCAAGACCGCCCAGACGCCGTCGCTGAGCAACACGAAGGTTTCGTCGGTGCGCAGTTCACCATCGAGAAAGTCGAGGATCAGGTGCTGATCCAGCCCCAGGGCCCGCTTGAGTACATGCTGCATGCCCTGCTGTTCCCAGACGTGATCTTCGCTGACCCGTTGCAGGTGATCGGCATGCCAGCGGTAGACCCGGCAATCGCCGACGTGGGCCAAGGTGAAGCGCCGGCCCCGCAGGACCAGGGCGCTCACGGTGGTGAGCAGCGGTTGCCCGCCGCCGTTGGCCTGCAGCCAGCGGTTCTGGGCCAGCAACAGCCGGTCCAGCGCCTGGGCCACGCCCCAGGTTTGCGGCGTGGAATAGTAGTCCAGGGCCAGGGCCTGCAAGGTCGAACGGGCGGCCAGCCCACCATCGGCGCATTGGCTCACGCCGTCGGCGATGGCGAACAGGTAACCCTTGCTGGCAGCCAGGGCCGGGGCGGGGGTGACCAGGCGCAGGGCGTCCTGGTTTTCTTCTCGCGGGCCGATGGCGCTGGCCTCGGCAAAACTCAATTGCAGGCTCATGGTTGCAGGTTATACCCGAGCAGCGGTGACGGCTGCCGACCCCCAAGTGGTTCTCCAGCGACGCTTGACGCCATACAGGCCGAACCAGGCCAGGACACCGAGGCTGGCGAACAACCACAGCGCCAGTTGATAGCTGCCGGTGCTTTGCTAGATCGCGCCCATGCCCGCCGCCAGGGCGAAACCACCGCTGCCGCCGGCCATGCCGATCAGCCCGGTCATCACGCCGATTTCGCGACGGAAGCGTTGTGGCACCAGTTGGAACACCGCGCCGTTGCCCGCACCCAAGCCGAGCATGGTGCAAACGAACAGGGCCAGGGCCGCATAGGAACTCGGCAGGTTGAAGCCCACCGCGGCGATGCAGACGGCCGCTACGGTGTACATGCCGAGCAAAGTGCGGATGCCGCCAAAACGGTCCGCCAGGGCGCCGCCCAAGGGGCGCATCAGGCTGCCACCGAAGACGCAGGCAGCGGTGTAGTAGCCGGCGGTGACGGGGCTCAGGCCATATTGGTCGTTGAAGTAGCCGGGCAGGGCGCTGGCCAGGCCGATGAAGCCGCCGAAGGTCACGCTGTAGAAGAACATGAACCACCAGCTGTCACGGTCGCCCAGGGCCTTGAGGTAGTCGGCCATGGATTTGGCTTTTGGTCGCTCAGGGGCATTCTTGGCCAGCCAGGCGAAGAGGACCAGCGTCAGCACCAGCGGGATCAGCGCGAAGCCGAACACGTTGGTCCAGCCGAAGGCTACGGCCATGACCGGTGCGATCAACGCGGCGAGCACGGTGCCCGAGTTGCCAGCCCCGGCGATGCCCATGGCCTTGCCCTGGTGTTGCGGCGGATACCACTGGGAGGCCAGGGGCAGGGCGACGGCGAACGAAGCGCCGGCCACACCGAGGAACAGGCCCAGCAGCAGGGCTTGTTCGTAACTGTGGATGCCCAGTTTCCAGGCGCAGAACAGCGCACCGATCACGATCACCTGGCCAACCATGCCGGCGGTCTTGGGTGAAATCCGGTCGGCCAGTAGGCCCATGAACAGGCGCAGCACGGCGCCAGCCAGGATCGGTGTCGCCACCATCAGGCCGCGTTGCTGAGTGGTCAGGTGCAGGTCGGCGGAGATCTGTACCGCCAGTGGCCCGAGCAGGTACCAGACCATGAAGCTCAGGTCGAAATAAAGAAAGGCCGCGAACAGTGTCGGGGTGTGGCCGGATTTCCAGAAGCTTGAATTCATCGCGCACCTCAGCTGTAAAAGTCTCGAGAAATGAGTCAGTGCTTGGAGCAGTGCGCCGCCTGTGGTCGCACCACCGGCCCAGAAGGGCCAAAACAAAAAAACGCCGCAACCCGGATCGCCAGAGAGGCAAGGAGGGTGTGCGACGTCTTTGTCGTAGGTGGGGCAACCGCCGTTGGTTACCTGTGGGGTTGTTTAAGCGAGATCTGTGCCAACAGGAGAGACTGGTGTGAGGGCTATCGCGAGCAGGCTCGCTCCCACAGTGGATGTGTGGCGTTCATAAATATGAAGTCCGCTCCGGCCCCCCCTGTGGGAGCGAGCTTGCTCGCGATGACGGTGGGTCAGTCGACAGTGATGTTGGATGCAAGACCGCTATCGCGAGCAAGCTCGCTCCCACAGTAGATTTGTGGTGCTCACAAATATGAAGTCCGTTCCGGAACCCCTGTGGGAGCGAGCCTGCTCGCGATGGCGCAGGCCCTGCGCTACAAGGCTTTCAGCCGAGCAACTCGTTCATGGCAATGATCTGCTCCGCCACCTGTATCAGCTTCTGCTGGCGGCTCATGGCCTGGCGGCGCATCAGGGTGTAGGCCTGCTCCTCGTTGCATTCCTTCATCTTCATCAGCATGCCCTTGGCCAGTTCGATGCGCTTGCGTTCGGCCAGTTGCTGGTCCCGGGCCAGGAGTTGGGCGCGCAGGGCCTGGTCGCTTTCGAAGCGGGCCATGGCCACGTCGAGGATCGGTTGCAGGCGCGCGGCGTGGATGCCTTCGACGATGTAGGCGCTGACGCCCGACTTGATCGCCTGGCGCATCACATTGGGGTCGTGCTCGTCGGTAAACATGACGATCGGGCGTGGCTGGTCGCGACTGACCAGCACCACTTGCTCCATCACATCGCGTCCGGGTGACTCGGTATCGATCAGGATTACGTCCGGACGCACCGTTTCGACGCGCGCCGGCAGGTCGATGGTCAGGCCGGATTCGTCGATCACTTCGAAGCCGGCTTCAATCAGGGCAGCCTTGAGGCGGCCGACTTTTTTCGCGGTGTCGTTGATCAGCAGGATACGCAGCATGGTCGTGGCTCCTGTCAGCGGCTGGCGAGAAGGGGAGCCGCATCGCTCAAGGCGTGCAGTTTGAAGCTGCGGGCGTACCCGGCCGGGTCCGAGCCGTCCCAGGTGGTGCCGTCGATCAGTTGGCTGCTGCGCATGTCCTGGCTCGGGGACGCAATGTCCAGCGCCCCACAGGCTTCACGGTACAACGTGAGTTGCTGAACGTCCCGGGCCACGGCCAGGTAATCCGGGTCTTCGCGCAGCAAGCCCCAGCGACGGAACTGGGTCATGAACCACATGCCGTCGGACAGGTACGGCAGGTTCACCTCGCCGTTGCCATGGAAGCGCATCGCGTGGGGATCCTGCCAGCTGTTGCCCAAGCCGTCGGCATAGATGCCCAGCAGGCGCGGCTCGATGCAGTCCAGCGGGGCGTCGAGGTATTCCGGTGCGCTCAACAGTTGCGCGGTGCTGCGACGGTTTTCGCTGCTTTGTTCGATGAAACGGCTGGCTTCGAGAATGGCCATCACCACCGCCCGGGCGGTATTGGGGTATTGCTCGACGAACGCACGGGTGCAGCCCAGGACTTTTTCCGGGTGGTCGGGCCAGATGGTCTGGGTGGTCGCCAGGGTAAAGCCAAGGTTCTGTTTCACCGCGCTGGCGCACCAGGGCTCGCCGACGCAAAACCCGTCGATGCGCCCGGCTTGCAGGTGCGCGATCATTTGCGGCGGCGGTACCACGACGCTGTCGACATCGGATAGAGGATGGATGCCCTGGGCCGCAAGCCAATAATAGAGCCACATGGCGTGGGTGCCGGTGGGGAACGTCTGGGCGAAGGTCAGTTTCGGGCGAGTTTGGTGCACGTGCCGTTCCAGTGCTTCAGGACTGGTCACGCCTTGGGCCTGCAAGCCATGGGACAGGTTGATGCTCTGGCCGTTCTGGTTCAGCCCCATCAGCACCGCCATGTCGGTCGGTGCGACCCCGCCAATGCCCAGGTGCACCGCATAGACCAGGCCATACAGGCTGTGGGCGGCATCGATTTCACCGCTGACCAGCTTGTCCCGCAGGTTGGCCCAGGACGCCTGGCGCTTGAGATTCAGGGTCAAGCCGTAGGGTTGGGCGAAGCCCTGGGTGGCAGCGACCACCACTGGGGCACAGTCGCTCAAGGCCATGAAGCCGAGGTTGACCGCGCTCTTTTCCGGGGCATCGCTACCGTTGACCCAGGCCAGGGGGTTGGCTGGAACTTCATTCATCACTATCACCTTCCACATGAAAAAGCGCCGGGTCCGGGCCCAGGAGACCGGACGACGACGCCGTTGTCCCTTAAAACAGTGTGGCACTCATTCCGTCGCTGGCATGGGCGCTGATGACCAAAAGGGTGCAAGGCATATGCCAGCGCTATCGTTTTGTGCGGGCGCCTCGCTTGAGCCGCCGTTGCCCGGCTATAATCGCCGCCTCATTTCTTCGCCCGAGTCAAAGCCGCCCATGTACACCCTGGCCCGTCAGCTGTTGTTCAAACTTTCCCCGGAAACCTCCCACGACCTGTCCCTGGACTTGATCGGCGCGGGCGGGCGTTTGGGCCGCAACGGTTTGCTGTGCAAGGCGCCGGCGAAAGTGCCGGTGACGGTCATGGGCCTGGCGTTTCCCAACCCGGTCGGGTTGGCGGCGGGCCTGGACAAGAATGGCGCGGCCATCGACGGCGTTGCGCAGTTGGGTTTCGGCTTTGTGGAAATCGGCACCGTCACGCCGCGTCCGCAGCCGGGCAACCCCAAGCCACGGTTGTTCCGCCTGCCACAAGCCGAGGCGATCATCAACCGCATGGGCTTCAACAACCTGGGCGTCGATCACCTGCTGGCCCGTGTGGCCGCGGCCAAGTACAAGGGCGTGCTGGGCATCAACATCGGCAAGAATTTCGACACGCCGGTGGAGCGCGCCGTCGACGACTACCTGATCTGCCTGGACAAGGTCTACGCCCACGCCAGCTACGTGACCGTCAACGTCAGCTCCCCCAACACCCCGGGGCTGCGCAGCCTGCAATTTGGTGATTCCCTCAAGCAACTGCTGGCCGACCTGGCCCAACGTCGCGCGGAACTGGCGTTGACCCACGGCCGGCACGTGCCCCTGGCGATCAAGATCGCCCCGGACATGACCGACGAGGAGACCGCCCAGGTAGCCCAGGCCCTGATCGAGACGGGTATGGACGCAGTGATCGCCACCAACACGACCCTGGGACGCGAAGGCGTCGAAGGGCTGGAGCACGGTGACGAGGCGGGTGGCTTGTCGGGCGCGCCAGTGCGTGACAAGAGCACCCACACCGTGAAGGGGCTGGCCGCTGAATTGGCGGGGCGCCTGCCGATCATTGCGGCGGGCGGGATCAGCGAAGGCCGGCACGCCGCCGAGAAGATCACCGCCGGGGCGAGCCTGGTGCAGGTTTACTCGGGCTTCATCTACAAGGGGCCGGCGTTGATTCGTGAGTCGGTGGATGCGATTGCGGCGTTGGGGTGAACCGAGGATTAAAGTTCGGCGCTGATCGTGGCGAGGGAGCTTGCTCCCGCTGGACTCTGTAGGAGCTGGCGTAGCCTGCGATCTTTTGATCTTGGTCGTTCGCTCTCGACTCAACTGTCTGGAGCAAGATCGCAGCCTCGTTGCACTCGTCAGCTCCTACAGGGCGCAGCCCAGCGGGAGCAAGCTCCCTCGCCACAATAATGTTCACAGCTCAGGCATTCGTAAGTGCCCATGAAACCCAGGCATTAAAAAGGGCTCCTCGAAGGAGCCCCCTGGGCCGTAGCCCGCCGCCCGGATGGGACGTGCGTGGTTAAATCGATTGGGATGTCAAATTGTCGAGTTCTTGAGTAATAAGCCCTGTGTCAGCCGACGGCGTGAAGTTCGTTGAGTCTGTGGATACCCGCAGTGCCGGTCATACCGTCCCAGTTGTCGCCGCGTCCTTCTCGCCAGCCATTGCTCCAGGCTTGACGTACCGACGGTAGAGTAAAGGGGCAAAGCTCACGGGATTTACCACCAACGCCATATTGGTAACCACGCAAAAATGCTCTTTCCAACGGATCACGCTTAAGTCTTCTCATAGGGTGTTGCCCTCACTTGTTGACTGTTGCTTAGCGTCGACCTCTATCGAGGCCGGGGCAGAATCATTCTGCCGTTGGTGGCTCGTTGCCGGCGTGACGAGCCGAGGTGTTGACGCCGTTGCGACGTCAACCTGTGTTGAGTTCTAACCAAAGCGTCACAGGGATGGAATGATCGTTTTGTCATAAGCACGTAACAATAAAGATGTTAGGGCGATAAGTAACTTGATGTTCGTTGACCGCTTTTGAGCAAGACCCCTGTATGATCGGCCCTGCGCCAACAGGGGCTGCCCTTTCTCGAATGAGAATGTCCACCCGTTGCACTCGGGTACTATTCGACGAAAGGGTCGAGTTTTTCACAATTTGTTGCACAGAATTTTTTATCTGCCTTCGCATCTAAGCTCTTTTAACCTGAGCGGCGAGGGCGGCACGGCACACTTTCGTGCCACGCGGGTGCTCTTGAGAAAAGCACCTGATTGAACCCGGCCCGGCAATGCGTTGCCCGGTCCACTTAGCCAAAGGCTCTGGAAATCCCATGTCCGATCGTTTCGAACTCTTCCTCACTTGCCCCAAGGGCCTCGAAGGCCTGCTGATCGAGGAAGCCGTCGGGCTTGGCCTTGAAGAGGCGCGCGAGCACACTTCGGCCGTGCGCGGCATGGCCGACATGGAAACGGCCTATCGCCTGTGCCTTTGGTCGCGCCTGGCCAACCGCGTGTTGCTGGTACTCAAGCGCTTCCCGATGAAGGACGCCGAAGACCTCTATCACGGCGTGCTGGACGTGGACTGGCAAGACCATATGCTGGCCGATGGCACCCTGGCGGTTGAGTTCAGCGGCCATGGCTCGGGCATCGACAATACTCACTTCGGTGCCTTGAAGGTCAAGGATGCCATCGTCGACAAGCTGCGCACGCCATCGGGTGAGCGGCCGTCCATCGACAAGCTCAACCCGGACCTGCGTATCCACCTGCGCCTGGACCGCGGCGAAGCGATCCTTTCCCTCGACCTTTCCGGCCACAGCCTGCACCAGCGCGGTTATCGCCTGCAGCAGGGCGCCGCGCCGCTGAAGGAAAACCTCGCCGCCGCGATCCTGATCCGCGCCGGTTGGCCGCGCATTGCCGCTGAAGGCGGGGCGCTGGCCGACCCGATGTGCGGTGTTGGCACGTTCCTGGTGGAAGCCGGCATGATCGCCGCCGATATGGCACCGAACCTGCGTCGCCAGCAGTGGGGCTTCACCGCCTGGCTCGGCCACGTGCCGGCGTTGTGGAAGAAACTCCACGAGGAAGCCTCCGAGCGCGCCGCCGCCGGGCTGGCCAAGCCACCGTTGTGGATTCGTGGCTACGAAGCCGACCCGCGGCTGATCCAGCCGGGCCGCAATAACGTCGAGCGTGCGGGCCTGAGCGAGTGGATCAAGATCTATCAAGGCGAAGTCGCCACCTTCGAGCCGCGCCCGGACCAGAACCAGAAGGGCCTGGTGATCTGCACCCCGCCGTACGGCGAGCGCCTGGGTGACGAAGCCAGTCTGCTTTACCTCTACCAGAACCTCGGCGAGCGCCTGCGCCAGGCGTGCCTGAACTGGGAGGCAGCGGTGTTCACCGGCGCGCCGGACCTGGGCAAGCGCATGGGCATTCGCAGCCACAAGCAGTATTCGTTCTGGAACGGCGCCTTGCCGTGCAAGTTGCTGCTGATCAAGGTGTTGCCGGACCAGTTCGTCACCGGCGAGCGTCGCACCCCGGAACAGCGCCAGGCCGAGCGTGAACAGGCCGCCTATGATCAAACCCCTGAAGTGCCACAAGAGCGCCAGTACAACAAGAACGGCAACCCGATCACGCCGGCGCCGGCGCCAGCCCCTGTGAACGAGCAGGCGCGGTTGAGCGAAGGCGGGCAGATGTTCGCCAATCGCCTGCAAAAAAACCTCAAGACGCTGAGTAAGTGGGCCAAGCGTGAAGGTGTGGATTGCTACCGGGTCTACGACGCCGACATGCCGGAATACTCCATGGCCATCGACCTCTACCACGACTGGGTGCACGTACAGGAATACGTCGCGCCGAAGTCCATCGACCCGGAAAAAGCCTCGGCCCGGTAGTTCGATGCCTTGGCGGCCATTCCCCAGGCGCTGAACGTGGACAAGAGTCGCGTGGTGATCAAGCGCCGCGAGCGTCAGAGCGGCACCAAGCAGTACGAGCGCCAGAGCGCCCAGGGTAAGTTCACCGAGGTCAACGAAGGCGGCGTGAAGCTGCTGGTCAACCTCACCGATTCCCTGGACACCGGGCTGGTTCTCGACCATCGGCCGATGCGCCTGCGGATCCAGAAAGAGGCGGCCGGCAAGCGTTTCCTCAACCTGTTCTGCTACACCGCGACTGCCAGCGTCCACGCCGCCAAGGGCGGTGCCCGGAGCACCACCAGTGTCGACTTGTCGAAAACCTACCTGGATTGGGCGCGACGCAACCTGTCGCTCAATGGTTTTTCCGACAAGAACCGCCTGGAGCAGGGCGACGTGATGGCCTGGCTGGAAGCCAGTCGTGACGAGTACGACCTGATCTTCATCGACCCGCCGACCTTCTCCAACTCCAAGCGCATGGAAGGTGTGTTCGATGTGCAGCGCGACCACGTCCAGTTGCTGGACCTGGCCATGGCGCGCCTGGCGCCGGGCGGCGTGCTGTATTTTTCCAACAACTTCCGCAAGTTCCAGCTCGAGGACAACCTCGGCGAGCGCTATGCAGTGGAAGAGATCACTGCCAAGACCATCGATCCGGATTTCGCCCGCAACGGCAAGATCCACCGCGCTTGGAAGATCATGGCGCGTTGAAGGAGATCGATTGGATCCACTGAGCCTTGTAGTCCAAGGCTTCTAGCCTCATTGGGGACTGGCCAAAGTGATGGCGAATAGCTATAACTTAGGCTGTGTCCGGGGCTGTGCCTATGCCTGGTACCTTTGCGAGTTGTATTTATGGCATTGCATCAGGTGCGCCCCAGGATCCTGGGCTTTATCCGCGAAGACGTTTCGGCCTGGCTGGTGGCTTCGCTGGTGCTGCTGGCCGGTACCTGCCTGAGCGGCGTGCTGAGCTGGGCGATGATGGACCTGTTCAATCGGCAATTGCGCGAGCGCTTCGAGTTGCAAGTCGAGGAGCGCTTCAGCCGCATCGAGGAACAGTTCCAGGACCAGGAGCAGTTTCTCGACAGCCTCGGGCGTTTTTTTGCCAACTCCGAAGCGGTAGCCAGCAATGAGTTCCATGGCTACGCCGACTCGCTGATGCGTCGTACCCGGGCCTTCGCCTGGGCGCCCAGGGTCCTTCGGGACGAGCGGCAAGCGTTCGAACGGCAGGCGCAGGCCGACGGTGGGGCTCAATTCATGATTCGCGAGCCGGACGGCCACGGTGGCCTGCAACTGGCCGCCGAACGGGACGAGTACGTTCCGGTGCTCTACATTCATAGTCGGAGCGCCTACGGGCCCCCACTGGGCCTGGACCTGTTTTCCGAGCCCGTGCGCCGTGCCACTGTCGAGCGGTCGCGTCAGCGTGGCGGGGTGGCGGCCTCGCAACCCCTGGATTTTATGGGGGCCGACCCGAGGTTCACTCGCGGGGTGCTGCTGTTCGCGCCGGTTATACGGGAATCGGCCAGCGAACCGTGCGGGTACGTGATGGCGGCCATCAGCATGCGTCAGTTGGCGGGCGACGGACTGCCCGCGCCCGGTCACGACAATCTGTCGATGCGTGTCGTGGACCTGTCTAGCGAAAACGGGGGGGAGGCGCTGTTCGAATCCCCAAACCCGCCGGGCCAGAGCGAGTTGTCGGCGACGCGCCTGCTACGCCTGGCCGATCGCGACTACCGGGTGGAGTTGCGGCCCCGCCGGGTGTTCCTGTCGACCAATCATTCTTCGGTCACGAGCATAGTGATACTCGGTGGTCTGCTCAGCCTGCTGCTCAGTGCCTTGCTCTATGTGCTGGTCAGCCAGCGGCAGCGAGCCTTGGCACTGGTGGAACAACGCACCGGTGAACTGCGTGCCCGGGAGCAGGAGTTGCGCGGTACCCACGGCCAGTTGCGCGGTGTGCTGGATGCCGCGACCCAGGTGGCGATCATTGCCACCGACTTGCGCGGCGTCATCACCACTTTCAATGCTGGCGCCGAGCAGATGCTCGGCTACCCGAGCTGCGACGTGCTGCAAAGCATGACCCTGGAGAGCCTGCATGTGCCGCGCGAACTCCAGGCTCGGGCCGCTCAGCTTGCCGCGCGCTTTGGTAAACCCATTCCGACCTGCCATGCGATGCTGCTCGAGGGCGGCGAGCAGGGTGGGCAGCAGGCGCGGGAATGGACCCTGGTGCGCCGCGATGGCAGTCACCTGACCGTGAACATGCTGGCCACGCCGATGCTCGATGAGCAGGGGCGGTGGGTCGGGCACCTGGCGATCTGCATCGACATCACCGAACGCAAGCGCGTCCACGAAGCCCTGGCGGCCCGCGACCTGTTGCTGAAAAAACTCAGTGCTCATGTGCCTGGGGGGATCTACCAGTTCAGGATGGATTTCAATGGTCGCTTCAGCGTGATTTATGCCAGCGACGGTATCCGCGACATCTATGAATTGGAACCCGATGTACTGGTGCAGAACGCCGAGGCGATTTTCTCGCGTATTCATCCGTTGGACAGTACGCGCGTCCGCGCTTCGATCCGTGCTTCGGCCAATACCTTGAGCCCATGGCGGGAAGAGTATCGGGTGCAATTACCCTTGCGCGGGCTGCGCTGGGTGCGCGGCGAGGCCACACCCGAGGAGCTGCCTGGCGGCGGGGTGTTGTGGCACGGCTATATCTCGGATATCTCCGACCTCAAGCGTGTGGAAGAAGAGCTGCGGGCCTTGTCCGTGACCGACGCCCTGACCGGCATTCGCAACCGCCGGTATTTCCAGGAACGCTTGACCTCGGAAATGGCCCGGGTCGAGCGCGGTTCCGGTGGGCTGGCGGTCATCATGCTCGACATCGATCACTTCAAGCGCATCAACGACCAGCACGGCCATGCGGTGGGCGACCGGGTGTTGCAGGCGGTCTGCCAGCGCATCGTCCAACGGTTGCGCCGTACCGATGTGTTCTGCCGGTTGGGTGGGGAAGAGTTCGTGGTGCTGTGCCCGGACACCGACAGTGACAGCGCATATTCCCTGGCGCTGGGGCTTTGGGAAGGCTTGCGGGCTGGGCCCATCGACGATGTCGGGGTGGTCACCGCCAGCTTCGGCATCGCCACCTGGCGCGCCGGGGAGGGCGCCGATGCGTTACTGCTCAGGGCCGACTCAGGCGTGTACGCGGCCAAGCAGGCCGGGCGGGATCGGGTCGAGACGCAGTTGGGATAGCCAGGGGATATTGAGGTCAAAGTGTGGGAGCGGGCTTGCTCGCGAAGGCGGCATGTCAGTCAACACAATGGTTGAATGTTGTACCGCCTTCGCGAGCAAGCCCGCTCCCACAGTTGATCTTCAGTGGGCACAAGATTTGTGTATGGCCCGATTCACTGTAGGAGCGAGCCTGCTCGCGATTCGGTCGGTCAGCAACATCGATGTTGAATGACATACCGCATTCGCGAGCAGGCTCGCTCCCACATTGGGTATGTGCTGGGTTAGAGCACCGAAGCCGTCTGTGGCAATTTCGGCTGGCGGTACAGGTCCAGCAGCACCTGGTCCAGCACCGACGAAGCGCCCCATGGCTTTGGATCGTTGAGGATCGCCACCACTGCCCAAGTGTTGCCGTTGATGTCGCGGCTGTAGCCAGCGATGGCGCGGACGGTGTTCAGGGTCCCGGTCTTGACGTGGGCTTCGCCGGCCATGGCGGTGGTCTTCAGGCGTTTGCGCATGGTGCCGTCGGTGCCGGCAATCGGCATCGAACTGATGAACTCCGCCGAATACGGGCTGCGCCAGGCGGCTTGCAGCATCGCAGCCATTTCCCGCGCGCTGACCCGTTCGGCGCGGGACAGGCCCGAGCCGTTCTCCATCACCAGGTGCGGTGCGGTGATGCCTTTCTTCGCCAGCCACTGGCGTACCACCCGTTGCGCAGCCTTCGCGTCGTCACCGTCGGCTTCGTTGCGAAATTGTGCGCCCAGGCTCAGGAACAGTTGCTGGGCCATGGTGTTGTTACTGTATTTATTGATGTCGCGGATGATCTCTGCCAGGTCCGGGGAGAACGCCCGGGCCAATACCTTGGCGTTGCCCGGGGTCGTGGCCAGGCGGTCCTGGCCCTGGATGCTGCCGCCCAATTCCTTCCAGATGGCCCGCACCGCGCCAGCGGTGTAGGTGGCATGATCGAGCAGCGACAGGTAGGTCTGGGAGCTGCAACCTTCACCGAGTTGGCCGCTGACAGTGACGGTCATGCTGCCATCGGCCTGGGCGACGGGGTTGTAGCGAACGCCGCCGGCACATTGCTTGCCGTTGACGGCCTTGACCACGTTTTCGATGCGAATGCTGGCAATCGGCGGCTCACCCGACACCAGCACCCGGCCGCCATCATTGCGAGCGACGAAGCGCAGGGCCTTGAGGTTGACCAGCAGCGAGTCGGGCTTGACCAGGAAGGGTTTGTTTTCGTCGTTGCCGTCGTCGTTGAACTCGGGCAGTTGCGGCTGGATGAAGAAACTGCGGTCCAGCACCAGCTCACCGGTGACCTGCTGGACGCCGTTGGCCCGCAGATCGCGCATCAGCAGCCAGAGTTTTTCCATGTTCAGCTTGGGATCGCCGCCGCCCTTGAGGTACAAGTTGCCGTTGAGGATCCCGCCGCTCAGGGTGCCGTCGGTGTAGAACTCGGTTTTCCACTGATGATTGGGACCGAGCATCTCCAGGGCCGCATAGGTGGTCACCAGTTTCATGGTGGATGCCGGATTGACCGAAACATCGGCGTTGTACAGGGTTGGCGTGCCGGGGCCGTTGAGCGGCACCAGCACCAGCGACAGGGCGTCGTTCTGCAGTTTGCTGGCCTTGAGGGCCTTTTGTACGTTGGGCGACAGGGCGGTGTTGATCGTGGCAGCGTGGGCGGTGACAGGGAGGGCCAGGGGAAGAAGAAGGCTGGCCAGAAGCAATGGACGCAAAGATTTGATCATTTGAAATAAAACCCTACAGGCGAGGGGGAAAATACGAGGACATGAAAATGAACGTCCTCAACGGGCATGAAAGTGTCGGCATTATGCCCCAAGGCGCAACGGCATGTGCCGTGCCCAAGCCCAGCGAAGCGGTATTTTTTTACCAACGGTTAACGGACTTGCCCGATGAGTCGGGCAATCGACGCACCAAACTGGTAAAGTGCCGGCCGTTATTACTTATGAGGATTGTTCCAATGGCGACTAACCGTTCCCAGCGTCTGCGCAAAAAGCTGTGCGTGGATGAATTTCAAGAGCTGGGTTTCGAACTGAACCTGGATTTCAAGGAAGATCTGGCCGATGAGGCTATTGACGCTTTCCTCGACGCGTTCCTGAAAGAAGCCATGGAAGCCAATGGCCTGGGCTACGTCGGCGGTGACGACTACGGTCTGGTTTGCCTGCAGAAGCGTGGCTCGGTCACCGAAGAGCAGCGCGCTGCCGTTGAAGCCTGGCTCAAGGCCCGTCCTGAGCTGACCAGCGTTGAAGTCAGCCCGTTGCTGGACGTGTGGTACCCGGAAAAGCCGATCAATCCGGTCGCGTGATGGTCAGAAACCGGCAGCCCTTTTGGGTGCCGGTTTTTTTGTGTCTGTCTGTTGGGTCGCTGTTGCCCTTCAGGCCGCTATCGCGAGCAAGCTCGCTCCCACAGGGGTGATGTGAACGACACACATCCCCTGTGGGAGCGAGCTTGCTCGCGATGCTTTCAATTGTTGCGCCAGTTCAGGATCAGCAACGTCAACACCCCCGCCACAATCCCCCAGAACGCCGAACCGATGGAGAACAGCGTCAGCCCCGACGCCGTGACCATGAAGGTGATCAGCGCCGCTTCCCGCTCCTTCACTTCGCTCATGGCGATGCTCAGGCCATTGATGATCGAGCCGAACAGCGCCAGGGCCGCGATGGACAGCACCAGTTCCTTGGGCAGCGCCGCGAACAATGCCGCCAGCGTCGCGCCGAACACCCCGGCAATTCCGTAGAAAATCCCGCACCAGACCGCCGCCGTGTAGCGCTTGTTGCGATCTTCGTGGGCGTGGGGCCCGGTGCAGATGGCCGCGCTGATGGCCGCCAGGTTGATGCCATGGGAGCCGAACGGTGCCAGCAGCAGCGAGGCGATGCCGGTGCTGGTGATCAGCGGCGAAGCCGGCACGTTGTAGCCGTCGGCCCGCAACACGGCGATGCCGGGCATGGTCTGCGAGGTCATCGCCACCACGAACAGCGGAATGCCGATGCTGATGGTGGCTGCCAAGGAAAAGTGCGGCGTGGTCCAGACCGGCGTCGCGACTTCCAGGGCAAAGCCGCTGAAGTCCAGCAACCCCAGCAGGCCGGAAAGCGCTGTGCCGATCAGCAGCGCCGCGAGCACCGCGTAGCGCGGCGACAGGCGCTTGACGATCAGGTAAGTAAAGAACATCCCCAGAACCAGGCCGGTGCGATGCTGGGTGGCGACGAAGATCTCGCTGCCGATCTTGAACAGATTCCCCGCCAGCAACGCCGCCGCCAGCGAGGCCGGAATGCGCTTGACCAGGCGCTCGAAACTGCCGGTCAGGCCGCAGATCGTCACCAGTACCGCGCAGGTTATATAGGCGCCGATGGCCTCGCCATAACTCACGCCGCCCAGGCTGGTGATTAGCAGCGCGGCGCCGGGTGTCGACCAGGCGATGGTGATCGGCGTGCGATAGCGCAGCGACAGCCCGATGGAGCACACCGCCATGCCGATGGAGATCGCCCAGATCCACGAGGAAATCTGCCCGCTGGTCAGTCCCGCCGCCTGTCCGGCCTGGAACATCAGCACCAGGGAACTGGTGTAGCCGGTCATCATCGCGATGAACCCGGCGACGATGGCCGAAGGCGAGGTGTCGGCCAATGGACGAAGTGGCGTGGTCGTGACTTCGGTCATGGTGGGCGGTGGTCCTTGTTATAGATTGTCTGGACTCGGGCGAGCCATTGCTTTTGTGGCAAGGGAGCTTGCTCCCGCTCGGCCGCGGAGCGGTCGTCATGCATCCTGTTGGAGGTCTGAACGAATGCGGGGGGATTGCTTCGCAATCCAGCGGGAGCAAGCTCCCTCGCCACAAAACCGAGGTTTAAGCCTAAACTCAACCCCATCATCGATTGCAATACAGCCATGCCCGCAAACAGCCGTACAGTCGTGTTGCCATCAGAGGTTGTGTACAATCGAGCTGTTTTTTACGCGATACTTGCCAGCGACCCGCTGTGCCGTATTACAGTCACGGTCAATTCGCCGCAGTTCTCCCGACTCGAGTGCCCATGAACGAACAGTTGCAGCCCCTCAAGAAACAACCGCGAGCTGGTAAAACCGGCCGCAGCGGAACTCAGGACGATATTGTCTATGCGCACATCTTCGAGGCCATCCTCGAACAACGCCTGGCGCCCGGGACCAAATTGAGCGAAGAGGCGCTGGGGGAGATTTTCGGAGTCAGCCGCACGATCATCCGCCGGGCCTTGTCCCGCCTGGCCCACGAAGGCGTGGTGTTGCTGCGGCCCAATCGCGGTGCCGTGGTGGCGAGCCCGAGTGTCGAAGAGGCCCGCCAGGTGTTCATGGCCCGGCGCCTGGTGGAAAGGGCGATCACCGAACTGGCGGTGCAGCACGCCACGGCCGAACAACTGGCTGAGCTGCGGCAGATGGTCAGCGACGAGCGCGACAGTTTTTCCCGGGGCGACCGTGGCGCTGGCATCCGTTTGTCGGGCGAGTTCCACCTCAAGCTGGCCGAAGCGGCGAAGAATGCCCCGCTGATCAGCTTCCAGCGCAGCCTCGTGTCCCAGACCTCGTTGATCATCGCCCAGTACGAAAGCGGCAACCGGTCCCACTGTTCCTACGATGAACACACCCAGTTGATCGACGCCATCGAGGCCCGCGATGCGACGCTGGCCGTGGACCTGATGATGCATCACATGGACCACATCGACAGCAAGCTCAACCTCGACGAAGAAAGCGCGTCGGATGACCTGCACGCGGTGTTTTCGCATTTGTTGCAGAGCAAGAAGCCGGGGCGGTCGACGGCCAAGCTCTGAGGGTTGAATCAGTCATACCGAGTCGCCTTCATCGCGAGCAGGCTCGCTCCCACAGTGGATTTGTGTTGTCCACACTGACCCTGTGGGAGCGAGCCTGCTCGCGATAGCGATCCAACAGGCGCTGAAATTTTAGCGCTGATGCACCAACCGACCGGCCGCATAAGTCTGCGCCACCGTCCGGTCATCCCCCAGCGTCATCAACACGAACAACCGTTCGGCAATGTCCTTGGCCTGCTTGAGGCGATAGCTCAGCAGCGGCGTGGCGTTGTAGTCCAGCACCAGGAAGTCCGCGTCCGTCCCCGGTTGCAACGTGCCGATCTTGTCCTCCAGGCGCAGGGCCCGCGCGCCGCCGAGGGTGGCCAGGTACAGCGACTTGAACGGGCTCAGCCGCGCGCCCTGCAGCTGCATCACCTTGTAGGCTTCGTTCAGGGTGTGGAGCAGCGAAAAACTGGTGCCGCCACCTACGTCGGTGCCCAACCCGACGTTCACCTTGTGCTTCTCGGCCATGGGCAGGTTGAACAGGCCGCTGCCGAGGAAAAAGTTCGAGGTCGGGCAGAAAGCGATGGCCGACCCGGCCTCGGCCAGCCGCGCGCATTCGTCATCGCATAAATGCACGCCATGGGCGAACACCGAACGCTCGCCAAGCAGTTGGTAGTGATCGTAGACGTCCAGGTAGCCCTTGCGCTCCGGGAACAGCTCCTTGACCCACTGCACTTCCTGCAGGTTCTCGCTGATGTGGGTCTGCATGTACAAGTCGGGGTATTCCCCCAGCAATTGACCGGCCAGGGTCAGTTGTTCCGGGGTGCTGGTGGGAGCGAAGCGCGGGGTCACGGCGTAGTGCAACCGGCACTTGCCGTGCCAGCGCTCGATCAGCGCCTTGCTCTCGGTGTAGCTGGATTCGGCGGTGTCGACCAGATAGTCCGGGGCGTTACGGTCCATCATCACTTTGCCGGCGATCATCCGCAGATCAAGTTTTTCGGCTACTTCAAAAAACGAATTCACCGATTGTGGGTGCACGCTGCCGAACACCAGCGCGGTGGTGGTGCCGTTGCGCAGCAACTCCTTGACGAAGATATCCGCCACCGCATCGGCGTGGGCCTTGTCGGCGAACTGGCTTTCGCAGGGGAAGGTGTAGGTGTTGAGCCAATCCAGCAATTGCTCGCCATAGGCGCCGACCATGCCGGTTTGCGGCAGGTGGATGTGGGTGTCGATCAAACCTGGCGTGATCAGTGCGTCCGGGTAATGGGCGATGTCGATGTCCGCCGCCAGGGTCGGCAACAGGTCATGGGCGTGGCCGATGGCGCTGATCTGGCCGTTTTCCACCACCAGCAGGCCGTCTTCGAAATATTCATAGGACGCTTCGATACCCACTTCGGCCGGGTCGGCGAGGCTGTGGAGAAGGGCGGCGCGGTAGGCTTTGCGTGTCAGGGGCATGGTCTGTCTCGATAAAGGGATTAACGCTGGCTGCGGCGCGAAGCTGGCAGCAACTTGGCAATGGGTTCGGCGCGCGAGGTGTGCTGGCCGAAATCCGCGTTATAGGTGGCGATGATTTCGCCGGCGATGGAGATGGCGATTTCCACAGGCAACTTGCCTTTGACTTCGCCGATACCCATCGGGCAACGTATGCGTTGCAGGGTATTGCTATCGAAACCGCGATCACGCAGGCGATGTTCGAACTTGACGCGCTTGGTCTTCGAACCGATCAGGCCGAAGTAGGCAAAGTCGTTGCGCTTGAGGATCGCGGCGCTCAGTTCCAGGTCGAGCTGATGGTTGTGGGTCATGACGATGCAGTAGCTGCCGGCGGGCAATTCGTCGACTTCATCCAATGGCTCTTCGGCCACGATCTTGCGCACACCCTGGGGCAAGTGTTCGGGAAACTCCGCTTCTCGCGAGTCGATCCAGCGCACCTTGCAGGGCAGGCTCGCCAGCAGCGGCACCAGGGCGCGGCCGACATGGCCGGCGCCGAACACGGCGATCTGCGCCTGGACCTGGCCCATGGGTTCGAACAGCAACACGGTGACGCCACCGCAGCACTGGCCCAGGCTCGCACCAAGGCTGAAACGCTCCAGATGGGTGTTCTGCTGGCCGCTGGCGAGCATTTGCCGGGCGATCTCCATGGCCTTGTATTCCAGGTGCCCGCCACCGATGGTGTCGAACGTCTGGCTGGCGCTGATGACCATCTTCGAACCGGCGTTGCGCGGGGTGGAGCCGAGCTCTTCGATGATCGTCACCAGCACGCAGGGTTCGCCGCGGGTTTGCAGGTCGGCGAGGGCGCTGATCCAGTTGTACATAATTCACCTCGACATCTCTGTTGTCTGTGGCGGCCTTATCGCGAGCAAGCTCGCTCCCACAGGGGATTTGTGAACACTGACCCAATGTGGGAGCGAGCTTGCTCGCGATTGGCCGCGCCGCGGTCTAAAGCGGAGCCAACTCAGCCCCGGCTTCCGCAGGCCTAACAGTCTTCAACTGCCGCATCTGCTCACACCCCCACAGCACCCGCTCCGGCGTCGCCGGGGCATCGATGTTCGGTTGCTGCCGGTAATCCCCCAGGCTCGCCACGGCGTCCTTGATGGCGCACCACGCGGCGATGCCGAGCATGAACGGCGGCTCACCCACGGCCTTGGAATGGAACACCGTGTCTTCAGGGTTCTTGCGGTTTTCCACCAGCTTGACCCGCAGGTCCAGTGGCATGTCCGCCACGGCGGGGATCTTGTAGCTGGCCGGGCCATTGGTCACCAGCTTGCCCTTGTCATTCCACACCAGCTCTTCCATGGTCAGCCAGCCCATGCCCTGGATGAAACCGCCCTCGACCTGGCCGATGTCGATGGCTGGGTTCAGCGAGGCGCCGACATCGTGGAGGATGTCGGTGCGCAGCATCTTGTACTCGCCGGTGAGAGTATCGACGATCACCTCGGCACACGCCGCGCCATAGGCGTAGTAGTAGAACGGCCGGCCACGGGCCTGGCTGCGGTCGTAGTAGATTTTCGGGGTCTTGTAGAAGCCGGTGCTGGACAGTGAGACCTGGGCGAAATACGCCTGCTGTACCAACGCTTCGAAGGTCAGGATGTGATCGCGCACCCGCACATGGCCGTTGTGGAATTCCACGTCTTCTTCGCTGACCTTGTATTGCCGCGCGGCAAATTCCACCAGGCGCCGCTTGATGATTTCGGCGGCATTCTGCGCCGCCTTGCCATTCAGGTCAGCGCCACTGGAAGCGGCGGTGGGCGAGGTGTTCGGCACCTTGTCGGTGTTGGTCGCGGTGATCTGCACGCGGCCCATTTCCACCTGGAACACCTCGGCCACCACCTGGGCGACCTTGGTATTCAGGCCCTGGCCCATCTCGGTGCCGCCGTGGTTGAGGTGGATGCTGCCGTCGGTGTAGACGTGGATCAAGGCGCCGGCCTGGTTGAGGAAACTGGCGGTGAACGAAATGCCGAACTTCACGGGCGTCAGCGCCAGGCCCTTCTTGAGGATCGGGCTGCCTGCGTTGTAGCGACGGATCGCTTCACGGCGTTCGGCGTACTGGCTGCTTTCTTCAAGCTCGGCGGTCATTTCCTCGAGCATGTTGTGCTCGACGGTCTGGTAGTAGTGGGTGACGTTGCGTTCGGTCTTGCCGTAGTAGTTGGCCTTGCGCACCGCCAGCGGATCGAGCCCCAGGTGCCGGGCGATGGCGTCCATCACTTCTTCGATGGCGACCATGCCCTGCGGCCCGCCGAACCCCCGGTAGGCAGTGTTCGACGCGGTGTTGGTCTTGCAGCGGTGGCCGTTGATGGTCGCATCGCCCAAGTAGTAGGCGTTGTCGGCGTGGAACATCGCCCGGTCGACGATGGAGGCCGACAGGTCCGGCGAGCAGCCGCAGTTGCCGGCCAGTTCCAGGGCGATGCCGTGCAAGCGCCCGCGGCTGTCGAAGCCGACGTCGTATTCGATATAGAAGGGATGGCGCTTGCCGGTCATCAGCATGTCTTCGACCCGAGGCAGGCGCATCTTGGTCGGCTGCCCGGTGAGGTGCGCGATGACGGCGCACAGGCACGCCGGGCTGGCGGCCTGGGTTTCCTTGCCGCCAAAGCCGCCGCCCATGCGGCGCATGTCCACCACGACCTTGTTCATCGACACGCCGAGTACTTCGGCCACCAGTTTCTGCACTTCGGTGGGGTTCTGGGTCGAGCAGTAGACGATCATGCCGCCGTCTTCGGTGGGCATCACCGAGGAAATCTGGGTTTCCAGGTAAAAATGTTCCTGGCCGCCGATATGCAGCGAGCCCTGGATACGATGCTCGGCGCTCGCCAGCGCCGTGGCCGAATCGCCGCGCTGGTGGGTGTGGCTGTCCAGCACAAAGTGCCGCTTGCGCAGGGCTTCGACCACGTCCAGTACCGGCTCCAGGTCTTCGTATTCGATGATGGCGGCCATCGCTGCCTTGCGAGCGGTCTCAAGGTCCTTGGCCGCAACAGCCAGCACCGGTTGGCCGACGAACTGCACATCATCAATGGCCAGCAGCGGATCGCCGGGCAGCAGTGGGCCAATGTCCTTCAGGCCTGGAATGTCTGCATGGGTGATGGCGATGCGCACACCGTCAAAGGCGTAGCACGGCGCGGTATCGATGCGGATGATCCGGGCGTGGGCGCGGTCCGACAGCCGGGCATAGACGTGCAACTGGTTCGGGAATTCGAGGCGATCATCGATGTACTGCGCCTCGCCGGACACGTGCTTGGCGGCGCTGTCGTGCTTGACGCTACGGCCCACGCCAGTGGTGAGGTCGCGGGCGAACAGCTCGGCCAGTTCGGCTTGGGTCTTCTCTACGGCGTGATGGTTAGACATAAGCGGTCACCCGAGTCTCGATGTGCGGCGTTTGCAGTTCGATGAAGTATTTGCGCAACAGGTTGCGGGCGCTGAGCAGGCGGTATTCCTTGCTGGCGCGGAAGTCCGACAGCGGCGGGAAGTCCTCGGCCAGGACGGCGCAGGCGCGTTCGACGGTGCTATTGGTCCACGGCGCGCCGATCAATGCGGCTTCACAATGCTTGGCACGTTTCGGTGTGGCGGCCATGCCGCCGAAGGCCACGCGGGCGTCGCGGACCACACCGTTGTCGATGCGCAGGTTGAACGCCGCGCACACGGCGGAAATATCATCGTCCAGGCGCTTGGACACCTTGTAGGCACGGAACGCCTGTTCGGCATTGGCCCGCGGCACGATGATCTTTTCGATGAATTCGCTTTCCTGGCGGGCGGTGACCCGGTAATCGATGAAGTAGTCTTCCAGGGCCAGGGTGCGGCGGGTCTGGCCCTTGCACAGCACGATTTGCGCGCCGAGGGCGATCAACAGGGGCGGCGAGTCACCAATAGGCGAGGCGTTGCCGATGTTGCCGCCCAAGGTGCCCTGGTTGCGGATCTGCAGCGAGGCGAAGCGTTGCAACAGTTCGCCGAAATCCGGGTATTCGGCTTTCAGGGCCTCGTAGCAATCGGAGAGCGCGGTGGCGGCGCCGATCTCCAGGCGGTCGTCGAAACGCTCGATGCGCTTGAGTTCGGCGACGTTGCCCACGTAGATCATCACCGGCAGGGTGCGATGAAACTGTGTGACTTCCAGGGCCAGGTCCGTACCGCCGGCCAGCAGGCGCGCCTGGGGATAGGCGTCGTAGAGATCGGCCAGGTCGGCCACGGTCAGCGGCACCAGGCAGCGTTTGTCGCCGCTGTTGAGTTCACCGGTCTCGGTGGGGGCGATGGCTTTGAGGCGGGCGATGGTCTCGGCCTCGCGGGCGTCGAACTGGTCGGGCTGCTTGCCGCAGCAGGCCTGCGCGGCGGCGGCCAGGATCGGCCGATAGCCGGTGCAACGGCACAGGTTGCCGGCCAGGGCTTCGTGGGCCTGGTGGGCGTCGGCTTGCTCGCTGTTCTTCTGCAGGGCGAACAGCGACATGACGAAGCCCGGTGTGCAGAAACCGCATTGCGAACCGTGGCAATCGACCATCGCTTGCTGAACGCTGTGCAATTGGCCCTGGTCCTTGAGGTCCTCGACGCTGATCAGTTGCTTGCCGTGCAGGGAAGAGACGAAGGTCAGGCACGCGTTGAGGCTGCGGTAGCGAATGCGTTCGCGGCCATTGGCGTCCGTTTCCAATTCGCCCACCACCACGGTACACGCGCCACAGTCGCCGCTGGCGCAGCCTTCTTTGGTGCCTGGTTTACCAACGTGTTCGCGCAAGTAGTTGAGCACGGTCAGGTTCGGGTCCAGGGCGTGCTCGCTACGGAGTTCCTGGTTGAGTAAAAACTGGATCACGGAAGGCCTCGCAGACTCATTATTGTTGTTTCGACGTGGGCCTGAATTTATCAGGTCTGACTTTTCGGTCAATGATTTTCTGACTTAAGGGTCAAGAAAATCCATCTGGTCGATGAACAACGCTTTATGGACACGTTGGAACCCTGTGGGAGCCGAGCTTGCTCGCGATGACGGCGGTACATTCAGTATGGATGCAAGCTGACAGACCGCTATCGCGAGCAAGCTCGGCTCCCACAGGTTCTCCCACAGATTCTGTTCCAGGATGAGAGCCCGGTTTTTTTGCTTATATCGTGCCAAAAACCCGCTGCAGGCCCTGCGCCATGACGTACCGAGTGCGCTACACTGCGCCGCTTGTGCAAATCGAAGAGTTTGAAGGACAACCATGACGTTCAAGGCCCCGGACAGCCTCGCCGAGCAAATCGCCCATCACCTCGCCGAACGCATCATTCGCGGCGAAATGAAACCGGGAGAGCGCATCCAGGAGCAGAAGGTCACGCTGGCGCTCAACGTCAGCCGCGGCTCGGTCCGCGAGGCCTTGCTGATCCTGGAGCGACGCCATTTGATCGCGATCCTGCCGCGCCGTGGCGCCCACGTCACCGAACTCACCGAGCACAAGGTGCGCAGCCTCTGCACCCTGATGAGCGAGCTTTACATCCTGCTGGGCAACGCCGTGGCCCATGGCTGGAAAGAACAGGCCGACATGGCGCCGTTCGTCGCGATCCAGCAGCGTCTCAACGACGCCTACGCGCGCCAGGACATCCGCACCTTCGTCGATGAAAGCTTCAGCGTGATGCGCGCCGCCTATCCCTTTGCCAACAATCCGTATTTGCAGGAAACCGTCGAGAACCTGCAACCGGCCATGAGCCGTGCCTATTTCCTGGCCCTGGACCAGCGCAAGGCGGAAATGAGTGAGTTCCTCGACCTGTTCCAGCGCCTGCTCGCCGCGGTGCTGGCCCGTGATTTGCCGCAGATCCGCATCGTGCTCACGGCCTACGCCCAGCGCAGTTGCGACCTGGTGGTTTCTGCCCTGACGGCGGCCTGACGTGCGGCTCAAGTGCATCAAGTTGGCGGGGTTCAAATCCTTCGTCGACCCGACCACGGTGAACTTCCCCAGTAACATGGCGGCGGTGGTCGGGCCCAATGGTTGCGGCAAGTCGAACATCATCGACGCCGTGCGCTGGGTGATGGGCGAAAGCTCGGCCAAGAACCTGCGCGGCGAGTCGATGACCGACGTCATCTTCAACGGCTCCACCAGTCGCAAGCCGGTGAGCCAGGCCAGCATCGAGCTGGTGTTCGATAACTCCGACGGCACCCTGGTGGGCGAGTACGCGGCCTATGCGGAAATCTCCATTCGTCGCAAAGTGACCCGCGACAGCCAGAACAGCTATTTCCTCAACGGCGCCAAGTGCCGTCGCCGGGACATCACCGATATTTTCCTTGGCACCGGCCTGGGCCCGCGCAGCTACTCGATCATCGAGCAGGGGATGATCTCCAAGCTGATCGAGGCCAAGCCCGAAGACCTGCGCAACTTCCTCGAAGAGGCCGCCGGCATTTCCAAATACAAGGAGCGCCGGCGCGAGACCGAAAACCGCATTCGTCGCACCCACGAAAACCTGGCGCGCCTGACCGACCTGCGCGAAGAACTCGAACGCCAGCTCGAACGTCTGCACCGTCAGGCCGAGGCCGCGAAGAAGTACCAGGAATACAAGGGCGAGGAGCGCCAGCTCAAGGCCCAACTGTCGGCTTTGCGCTGGCAGGCGCTGAACGAGCAGGTCGGCCAGCGCGAAGCGATCATTGGCAACCAGGAAATCAGCTTCGAAGCTTTGGTGGCCGAGCAGCGCAACGCTGACGCGGCCATCGAGCGGCTGCGCGACGGCCACCATGACTTGTCCGAGCGCTTCAATCTGGTGCAAGGGCGCTTCTATTCCGTGGGGGGCGACATCGCCCGGGTCGAGCAGAGCATCCAGCATGGTCAGCAGCGGCTGCGGCAGTTGCAGGACGACTTGAAGGAAGCCGAGCGGGCGCGCCTGGAAACCGAATCGCACCTGGGTCATGACCGCACGCTGCTGTTGACCCTCGGCGAAGAGCTGGACAGGCTGACGCCGGAGCAGGAAATCACCAGCGCCGCCGCCGAAGAGGCCGCCGCAGCCCTGGAAGAAGCCGAGCTGACCATGCATGGCTGGCAAGAGCAGTGGGACAGTTTCAACCTGACGTCGGCCGAGCCGCGGCGCCAGGCAGAAGTCCAGCAGTCGCGCATCCTGCAGTTGGAAACCAGCATGGAGCGCCTGGCCGAACGCCAGCGCCGCCTGTCCGAAGAGCGCGCCTTGCTCGCCGCGGATCCGGAAGACGCCGCGATTCTGGAACTGAGCGAGCAACTGGCGACCAGCGAAGCCACCCTCGAAGACCTGCAGGCCAGCGAAGATGCCCAGGTCGAGCGCCTTGAACAACTGCGCCAAGCCTTGCAACTGGCCTTGCAGAACCAGCAACAGGCCCAGGGCGAATTGCAGCGGCTCAATGGGCGGCTGGCCTCGCTGGAGGCCTTGCAGCAAGCGGCGCTGGACCCAGGCACGGGTACGGCTGAATGGCTGCGCGACCAGCAGTTGGCCGAGCGCCCACGACTGGCCGAGGGCCTGAAGGTCGATGCTGGCTGGGAACTGGCGGTGGAAACCGTGCTCGGCGCCGACCTGCAAGCGGTGCTGGTGGATGATTTCGCTGGCTTCGACCTGTCGGGCTTTACTCAAGGCGATCTGCGTCTGCTCAGCCCTGCCGGCGATGGCGTGCGAATTCCCGGCAGCTTGCTCGATAAGGTCGAGGCCCAGGTCGACCTGTCGCCCTGGCTCGGGCAGGTCAAGCCAGTGGACAGCCTTGAGCAGGCCTTGGCCCTGCGTGGACAATTGGCAGCCGGCGAAAGCTTGATCAGTCGTGACGGGTATTGGGTTGGCCGGCATTTTCTGCGGGTGCGCCGGGCCAGCGAAGCCGAGAGCGGCATGCTCGCCCGCGGCCAGGAAATCCAGCGCCTGGGCGCCGAGCGCGAAGAGCGCGAAGCCAGCGTCGAGGCCCTGGAAACCGAATTGCAAAACCTGCGGGCGCAACAGCGTCAACAGGAAAACGGCCGCGAACATCTGCGGCGACTATTGCAGGATGAAGCGCGCCAGCAAGGCGAGCTCAAGGCGCAGTTGTCGGCCGGCAAGGCCAAGGTCGAGCAACTGGCGCTGCGCCGCACCCGCCTGGAAGAAGAAATCGCCGAGCTGGGTGAGCAGCGGGCGTTAGAGCACGAGCAGATCGGCGAAGCGCGCTTGCAATTGCAAGAAGCCCTCGATGCCATGGCGCTGGACACCGAGCAGCGCGAACTGTTGCTGGCCCTGCGTGACAGCTTGCGCGAGCGTCTGGACCGGGTGCGCCAGGAAGCACGCCAGCACAAGGACCACGCCCATCAATTGGCGGTGCGCCTGGGCTCGCTCAGAGCCCAGCACGATTCCACGCGCCAGGCCTTGGAACGGCTGGAAATGCAGTCCGAACGCCTGACCGAAAAACGCGAGCAGTTGAGCCTCAATCTGGAGGAGGGCGAAGCGCCGCTGGAAGAGCTGCGCCTCAAGCTTGAAGAGTTGCTCGACAAGCGCATGAGTGTCGACGAGGAGCTCAAGACCGCGCAAATCGCCTTGGAGGACGCCGACCGTGAACTGCGCGACGCCGAAAAGCGCCGCAGCCAGGCCGAGCAGCAATCGCAACTGATCCGTGGCCAGATGGAACAGCAGCGCATGGAATGGCAAGCCCTGACGGTGCGGCGCAAAGCCTTGCAGGACCAGTTGCTGGAAGACGGCTACGACCTCGACGGCGTGCTCGCTACCCTGGGGGCCGGGGCGAACGAGAAGGACGCCGAGGAGGAGTTGGAGCGCATTGCCCAGCGCATCCAGCGCCTGGGGGCCATCACCCTGGCGGCCATCGACGAGTACCAGCAGCAGGCCGAGCGCAAGCGCTACCTGGACGCTCAGAACGACGACTTGGTGGAGGCGCTGGAGACCCTGGAAAACGTCATCCGCAAGATCGACAAGGAAACCCGCAACCGCTTCAAGGATACCTTTGATCAGATCAACGGCGGTTTGCAGGCCCTTTTTCCAAAAGTTTTCGGTGGCGGCAGCGCCTACTTGGAACTGACGGGCGAAGATTTACTCGATACAGGGGTGACAATCATGGCGCGTCCTCCTGGCAAGAAGAACAGCACCATCCATTTGCTCTCCGGTGGCGAAAAGGCGCTGACCGCGCTGGCCCTGGTCTTTGCCATCTTCAAATTGAACCCGGCGCCGTTCTGCATGCTCGACGAGGTCGACGCGCCACTGGACGACGCCAACGTAGGCCGTTACGCACGGCTGGTGAAAGAAATGTCTGAAACGGTGCAGTTCATCTACATCACCCACAACAAGATCGCCATGGAAATGGCCGATCAGTTGATGGGGGTGACGATGCACGAGCCGGGCTGTTCGCGACTGGTGGCGGTGGATGTGGAGGAGGCCATGGCCATGGTGGATGCCTGAACAACGGCTTGTAGGGCTTCACCTTCGAACGCTGCAGGTATTTTTTACCCCTGGGGCTGATGTTCAATTCACAGATTGGGCACAAGCCTATGCGACAGACGGTGTAAAGTTATCTTTGGTCGTGCTAGTTTAATGTCAATTTTTCGTATGCGTGGGCAAAACGCCATTCAGAACATAGAGTTGGCGCCACGTTTTAAAGCGGTTTGCAAATAGCTAAGCCCCTTATTTTTCAGCATTTTTATAGAGGCACGGGATTACATGGAAATCGGTCTGCGCGAGTGGCTGATCGTCATCGGCATCATTGTCATTGCCGGTATTCTTTTCGACGGCTGGCGTCGCATGCGCGGCGGCAAGGGGAAACTGAAGTTTCGCCTGGATCGCAGCCTGTCGAACCTGCCCGATGAGGATGATAGCGCCGAGCTGCTGGGTCCGCCGCGGGTGCTGGACGCCCACAAGGAGCCGCAGCTGGACGAGCATGACTTGCCGTCGATGAGCGCGCCTGCCCGTGAGCCACGGGAGTCGGGTTCCAAGCGTGGCAAGCGCAACAGCGAGCCGTCCCAGGGTGTTTTGAACCTGAACCTCGACCTGGATGGCGGGCCGAGCTTCAGCAGTCGCGACGGCGACTTCCCGGACGAAAACAAGGCCCCGAGCGCCGACAAGGACCAGGCCCAGGCTGAAGAAGTGCTGGTGATCAGCGTGATCTGCCGCGACCCGGCCGGCTTCAAGGGCCCGGCGTTGCTACAGAACATCCTCGAAAGCGGCCTGCGTTTTGGCGAAATGGACATTTTCCACCGTCACGAAAGCATGGCCGGTAACGGCGAGGTGCTGTTCTCCATGGCCAACGCGGTCAAGCCTGGCGTGTTCGACCTCGACGACATCGATCATTTCAGCACGCCGGCGGTGAGCTTCTTCCTTGGCCTGCCGGGCCCGCGTCATCCCAAGCAGGCATTCGACGTGATGGTGGCCGCCGCTCGCAAATTGTCCCAGGAGCTCAACGGCGAACTGAAGGACGACCAGCGCAGCGTGCTGACCGCCCAGACCATCGAGCACTACCGCCAGCGCATCGTCGAATTCGAGCGCCGGGCGCTGACCCAGAAGCGCTGATCAATGACACAGGCTCTCCCTGACCAGAGAGCTTTTTGTGGCAGGAGAGCTTTTGTGGCGAGGGAGCTTGCTCCCGCCGGGGGCGAAGCCCCCCAAAAGGTTTAAAAAGAATGAGCAGCCCAGGCTGCTCTTTTGCTTTATGAGAGAACACCCATGAACGCCGTCGAAACCCGCATCCTAGAGCTGCGCACCGAGCTGGATCAGCACAACTACCGCTACCACGTCCTCGACGAACCCACCATCCCGGACGCCGAGTACGACCGCCTGTTCCACGAGCTCAAGGCCCTGGAAGAGCAGCACCCTTCACTTGTCACCAGCGATTCCCCGACCCAGCGGGTCGGCAGCGTGGCGCTGTCGGCGTTCAGCCAGGTGCGTCACGAGATCCCGATGCTCAGCCTGGGCAACGCTTTCGACGAAACTACCCTGCGCGAATTCGACCGCCGGGTGACGGAAGGCCTCGACCTGCCCATGGGCGATTTGCTGGGCGGTGGCGCGGCAGTGGAGTACAGCTGCGAACCGAAGCTCGATGGCCTGGCGGTCAGCCTGTTGTACCAGGACGGCATGCTGGTGCGCGGCGCCACCCGCGGTGACGGCACCACGGGCGAGGACATCAGCGTCAACGTACGCACCGTGCGCAACATTCCCCTCAAGTTGCAGGGCAGTGGCTGGCCGCCGCTGCTGGAAGTGCGCGGCGAGGTGTACATGTCCAAGGCCGGCTTCGAGCGCCTCAACGCCACGCAACTGGAGGCGGGCGGCAAGACGTTTGCCAACCCGCGCAACGCGGCGGCCGGCAGCCTGCGTCAGCTTGACTCCAGGATCACGGCCAACCGTCCCCTTGAGTTCTGTTGCTATGGCATTGGCCAGGTGACGGCGGACATCGCCGACACCCATATTGGCAACCTCAAGCAACTCAAGGCGTGGGGCATGCCCATCAGCCGTGAGTTGAAGCTGGCCCACGGCGTCGACGAATGCCTGGATTACTACCGTGACATCGGCGAGCGGCGCAACGCGTTGCCCTATGAGATCGACGGTGTCGTGTTCAAGGTCAACAGCATCGCTTCCCAGCGCGAGCTTGGTTTCCGTGCCCGGGAACCGCGCTGGGCCATTGCCCACAAGTTTCCCGCCACCGAAGAACTCACCGAGTTGCTGGACGTCGAGTTCCAGGTCGGCCGTACCGGCGCGGTGACTCCGGTGGCCCGTCTCAAGCCGGTGAAAGTCGCCGGCGTAACCGTGGCCAACGCGACGTTGCACAACATGGACGAAGTGGCGCGCCTGGGCGTGATGATCGGCGATACGGTGATCATCCGCCGTGCCGGGGACGTGATCCCGCAGGTGGTTCAGGTCGTCACCGAGCGCCGTCCGGAAAACGCCCGCCCGGTGGAAGTGCCCCAGCAATGCCCGGTCTGCGGCTCCCACGTCGAGCGCACGCAGCTGATCAAGCGCAGCAAGGGCCGCGAAACCGTCAGCGAAGGCGCGGTTTACCGCTGCGTCGGTCGCCTGGCCTGTGGCGCGCAGCTCAAGCAGGCGATCATCCATTTCGTCTCGCGTCGGGCCATGGACATCGAAGGCTTGGGCGAGAAGAGCGTCGAGCAACTGGTGGATGAGGGCCTGGTGGGGTCGCCTGCCGACCTGTATGCGCTGACCTTCGAGCAGGTGGTCGACCTGGAAGGCTTCGCCGAACTGTCGAGCAAGAACCTGCTGGCCGCCATCGTCGACAGCAAGCAGCCGAGCCTGGCGCGTTTCATCTATGCCCTGGGCATCCCGGACGTGGGCGAGGAGACCGCCAAGGTCCTGGCCCGCTCCCTCGGTTCGCTGGAGCGTGTGCAGGCGGCGTTGCCCCAAGTGCTCACGTACTTGCCTGATGTCGGCCTGGAAGTCGCCCACGAGATCCACAGCTTCTTCGAAGACCCGCACAACCGCCAGGTGATCAAGGACCTGTTGCGCCATGGTCTGGAGATTCAGGACCAGGGCGAGTTGGGCGCCGAATTCTCCGCCAGTACGACCCTGGGCGGCTTTCTCGACAAGTTGCACATTCCCTCGGTGGGGCCGGGTGGGGCGCAGAAGCTGGCGGACAAGTTCGGCTCGCTCGAAGCGGTCATGAACGCCGACTGGCTGGACATGCGCCAGGCCCTGCCGGAAAAACAGGCCAATGCCGTGCGCGAGTTCTTTGCCATCGCCGCCAACCGTCAGCAGGCCGAAGCGGCGGAGCAGCAGTTGCGCGACTTTGGCATGCACTGGCAGAGCGAGAAGAAGGTCGTCGAAGGCTTGCCCGAGGCGGGGCACACCTGGGTGCTGACCGGTTCGCTGGAACTGATGAGCCGTGACGTCGCCAAGGATAAGTTGGAGAGCCTGGGGGCGAAGGTCGCGGGGTCCGTGTCGGCGAAAACCCACTGCGTGGTCGCCGGGCCGGGTGCTGGTTCGAAGTTGACCAAGGCCAACGAGCTGGGGCTCAAGGTGCTCGACGAACAAGCCTTTGTCGATTTCCTGACACGGCATGGCATCGCCCTCTGAGGGGGGCTAGGCTTTTTGTGGCGAGGGAGCGTGCTCCCGCTGGGTGGCGCAGCCGCCCCAATCGGGGCGACGCAATTCTCCTGGTAGACCCCATGAGCCGGTTTTTGCGACGGCTGCGCCACCCAGCGGGAGCAAGCTCCCTCGCCACGGTTGATCGGCGCTATGACGCAACGCGTTGGAACGATCATGAGCGTAAGGTGATCTAGTCTTGCAGGCTCCAGGGAGAGATCGCCATGTACCGCTTCTTCGAACAGCTGAGCTCACGCATCGCTGCGCCGTTCCTGGGTGATCGGTCACGTAACAGCAAGGTCTGGCCGTGCCGCTGCGGCCAGTCATTGTTCTTTCGCAACAGCCAGTGCCTGGCCTGTCTGGCGGCGCTGGGTTATCAGCCTGAGCGGAGCCGCCTGTCCTCCCTGCAACCCGGTGAGCAACCCGACACCTGGACGCTGGATGCCGATCCGCACGCGGGGCTGTTTCGCCGTTGCGCCAACCTCGACACCCCGGCGGCCTGCAATTGGCTGCTGCCGGACAATGGCCACGATACCCTGTGCATCGCCTGTAGCCTGAATCGCACCATTCCCGACCTGTCGATTCCGGAAAATCCTGAACGTTGGCGCAAGGTCGAGACCGCCAAGCGTCGACTGGTCGCGCAACTGATCACCTTCGGCTTGCCGGTCATCCCGAAAACCGTCAATGAAGACATCGGCCTGGCGTTCGATTTCATCGGCGTCGATCCAGATGGCACGCCGCCGACCACGGGTCACGCCAGCGGATTGATCACCCTCGACATCAAGGAGGCGGACGATGCCCATCGCGAGCATGTGCGCCAGCAGATGCACGAACCGTATCGCACCTTGCTCGGGCATTTTCGCCATGAGGTGGGGCACTACTACTGGGACCGGTTGATTGCCAACAGCCACTGGCTCGAGGCTTTTCGCGAACTGTTCGGCGACGAGCGCGCCAGCTATGCCGACGCCCTGGATCGGCATTACCAGCAAGGTGCGCCGCTGGATTGGCAAAGCCGCTACGTCAGTGCCTACGCCACCATGCACCCATGGGAGGACTGGGCGGAAACCTGGGCCCATTACCTGCACATGATGGACGCGGTGGACACTGCCCTGGGCTTTGGCATGAGTGCTCGGGAGATGGATTTCGACTACCAGCCGTTCCCGCCCGAGACCTTGTACGACGCCGAACATGCAGGCGGCGCGGCTTTCCTTTCGTTCGTCAACGCCTGGATCGAACTGGCCGGCATGCTCAACGAACTGTCCCGCAGCATGGGCCAACCGGACTTCTACCCGTTCGTCGTACCGGCCGCCGTCATTACCAAGCTGCACTTCATCCATCTGGTGATCCAGGAGGAGGGCGGTCGGGCGGATGAGGTGCTGTTGTAGAGGCACAGATCCCCTGTGGGAGCGAGCTTGCTCGCGATAGCGACCGGTCAGCTTGTATCGATGCCGAATGTACCGACGCCTTCGCGAGCAAGCTCGCTCCCACACTGGCTCTCGGCTGTCCACAGCTCCTGCGTCAGGCACAGAACCCCGTGGGAGCGAGCCTGCTCGCGAAAGCGGTGGATCAACTTGCATCCATGCCCGATGTGCCAACGTCATCGCGAGCAAGCTTTGCTCCCATGGCAAGTGCTTGAACGCCTTCAGTTTTTAATCCGACACGAACGGTTGTAACTTCTTGCCAGATAGGTACAATGGCGCGGCTCGCCGTCAGGCGGGCGTCGTTATGGTGACCCCATCGGTCCCCCCGCAACGATTACCCGTGAACCTGGTCAGATCCGGAAGGAAGCAGCCACAGCGGGAACATTGTGTGCCGGGGTGTGGCTGGTGGGGTTGCCTCCATAACGCCCAAGCCTTCGTTCGCAAGGTTTGCCATATTCAAAATTTCTTTTTGTTTCACTGATCGATACTGATCGGTGCTTTCTGCTGTCCAGGTTTTTGCTGGACAGGGCAAGTGAGTGTCAAAGAGAAGCCTGGCCTGTCTCGCATCGACAGGCCAGGCTTCTCTTCCATTGCATCAAGGCTTGGACAAGGCCTGGTCGACCGCCGCAATCAGCTTTCCAAGATCCTTCGGGGTGGCTTTGTGTATGACACCGAACAGGTACGCCCGCTGTTCGTCTTCATCGGTCATGTCGGCAAAAAAAGCCTTCAGTTGCACATCCAGCACATTGGCAAGCAGGAACAAGGCTTCGACGCTGGGGGTGTAGGTGCCGGTTTCGAAGCGGCTGATGGTTTTAGGGTCAAAACCGGTTTTTTCGCCTAGTTCAGCCTGAGTAAGCCCCGCTACTTTGCGGTAGCGTCTGATGGCCGGACCCAAACTTGAAATTTGCATCGCTTAATTCCCATTTAGAATCAAGAACTTAACGATAGATTTTCGCTTTAGGCAACCGCGTGATCCATCACCTTGCTTTGCAAAGTGTGATGTGTTTCGTAGAATCGGCCTTTGGCACGGGTATTTGGTGACCCGCTTTGCGAAGCCGAGGGGTGTGCAAAGACCGGGCCTTGTGTTTCTTGCCACGATACAAGGCAAGGGCTGAGCCCTCCCTGGGCGCCGCCAGGGCCCGCGCTCCAGCTTCCTCAAAGTGTTTGAGCCTAGTTGATTTTCGCCTGTCTTGAAGGCGGTGCAACCGCGCGCGACAAATGAGCCTGACTCATGGATGACTGCTTCGATGGATAAGAAGTACCGCAGGGCCGTTGACGCCGCCGCGATTTTTTCCGAGACCGATCTGAGCGGGCGCATCACTTACGTCAACGATCAATTTTGCAGCCTTTTTGGTTACCGGCGCGATGAGTTGCTGGGCGCGAACCATCGCCTACTCAATTCCGCTCAGCACCCCGGCGAGTTCTTCAGCGCCATGTGGCGCACCATTGCCTTGGGGCAGGTCTGGAAAGGGGAAATCTGCAACCGGGCCAAGGACGGCACGCTGCATTGGGTCGACACCACCCTGGTGCCGGTGATCGACGATGAAACCGGGCAAATCGAGCGCTACCTGGCGATTCGCTTCGACGTCAGTGAAAAGCGTCGCTTGCTGCATTCGCTGCAATGGCGGGTCGGTCACGATGTGCTGACCGGACTGCCCAATCGCACTTATCTGTCGGACCTGCTGGACCAGGCCCTGGAATTTTCCCGCACGGAGAACCTGCCCCTGGCGGTGTGCATGCTCGATCTCGATGGTTTCAAGGCCGTCAACGACGGCTATGGTCATGCCAGCGGTGATCGGCTGTTGGTGGAGGTTGCCAGGCGCCTGCGCAGCATCGTGCGTGGCGAGGACGTGGTGGCGCGGCTGGGCGGGGACGAGTTCGTGCTGGTGCTGCGCCATGTGCGTGGAATGGAAGAACTGCATGCCGCGTTGAACCGGGTGTTGATCGCCGTCTCCATGCCGTATGGCATTGATGGCAAGGACATCAAGGTCTTCGCCAGTATTGGCGTCACGCTGTTCCCGTGGGACAACGAAGACGCCGAGACCCTGCTGCGTCACGCCGATCAGGCGATGTATGTGGTCAAGCAAAGTGGGCGCAATCGTTTCCACTTGTTCGATGTGTCCCGGGACAAGGAGGTGCGGGCCACTTACCAGACCGTCGAACGGGTCCGCCAGGCACTGGCCGATAACGAGCTGCGGCTGCATTTCCAGCCCAAGGTCAACATGCGCCATGGCACCGTGGTCGGCCTGGAGGCGTTGCTGCGCTGGAAGCATCCGCAACGTGGCCTGGTGCCGCCTCGGGAGTTCCTGCCCTTGGTGGAGGAGACTGACCTGATCGTCGAGATCGGCGAGTGGGTCATGGAACAGGTCTTGACCCAGTTGCAGCAATGGCAGCAAGTGGGGCAAGGCTGGCCAGTGAGCATCAATATCTCGGCACGGCATTTCCAGCGGGCGGATTTTGTCGAGCGGCTGCGGCAGGTGTTGGAGCGGCACCCGGCGGTGCCGCCACGGCTGTTGGACCTGCAGATTGTCGAGTCCGTCGCCGTGGAGCACCTGGCCCACGTCAGCGCCTGCCTCCAGGCATGCCAGGCGCTGGGCGTGGGGTGTTCCCTGGGTGGTTTTGGCACGGGCTACTGCTCGCTCACCGACCTCAAGCACCTGCGCACGCAAACCATCAAGATCGACAAGACCTTTGTCCGCGACATCCTCGATGACCGCGACGACCTGGCACTGACTGAAGCGGTGATCGGCCTGGCCCGGGCCTTTGGTCGCGAGGTGGTCGCCGAGGGGCTGGACAGCCTGGAGCACGGCCAACTGCTGCTGAGCCTGGGCTGCGAGGTGGCACAAGGTTATTTCATCGCCCGGCCCATGCCGCCCGAACAGATACCCGACTGGGTTCAGGGGTTCATTCCGCCGTCCCAATGGCAACAGCGGCCCGGCGATCAGGGCGAAGGCACCTCGCTCCTGCCCCGCGATGTTTCACTGCGGCCGGTGTAAAGCTGGATGATCGCGTCGATTTCCCCGGACGTTTTCATGTTCAGCAATGTCCTCAGAATGCGTTGTGCGGGAATGTCCGGATCGTTGCGCACGTAACAGCTCAACTGCTGTTCCTGCAGGACAGTCACCTCATGGAGCTGGCGATCAGCGGCATGCCGTTGATTGAACCAGTCCAGCGCCCATTGGTTGGTGACCCCATAGCGATAACGCCCGGCCAGCAGTTTCGCCAGCACTTGTTCCTGGCTACGGGCATCGTCGCGGTGCAGTTGACCGGTGTCGAACAAGGGTTGCAGGGTCGGGTAGCTATAGCCGAGCACGGTGCCGATGGCTTGGTGCGAAAGCGTTGCTGGCGTGACCGTCGCCGGTGCGCTGGTCGGGGCGACGAGCAGGTCGCGCTGGAAAAACAACGGGATGCTCCACAGATAATCGCCATTGTCCTTCACCCAGTCAGGGCTGACATAGCAACGTATATCGATTTCGCCGTGTTTCATGGCAGCGTCGAGCCGGGCGCGGGACAGGACGTGGAATTGCGCCGGCCTTCCCACTTGGGTCGCCAGGCTGGTCATGATATCGGGAAGGATGCCCTGGATCGGGCGGCCTCGTTCGATCTGTACCATGGGCATTGCCCAGCCGTCGGTAATGGCGAAACGCAAAGGGACTTCTTCGGCGAAACAACCGGTACCCAACAACAGCAAAGCCCCCATGGCTGAGCGCATAAACTCTCCCTGACTGTGTAAAACTGCGTCGACAACCCAAGCTTAGTCAGATTAGACGAGCACACCGGATGCAATTTCGCCCCTGCTCCGCTAGCATTAGCCGCTTATGTTCCTTCGTTGCGACGGTTTTCGATGAGTTATCAGGTTCTTGCACGTAAATGGCGTCCGCGCTCGTTCCGCGAAATGGTCGGCCAGACCCATGTGCTCAAGGCTCTGATCAATGCCTTGGACAGCCAGCGGTTGCACCATGCCTACCTGTTCACCGGGACCCGGGGCGTGGGCAAGACCACCATCGCGCGGATCATCGCCAAGTGCCTGAACTGTGAAACCGGCATCACCTCGACGCCTTGCGGCGAGTGTTCGGTCTGCCGGGAAATCGATGAGGGCCGCTTCGTCGACCTGATCGAGATCGACGCCGCCAGCCGCACCAAGGTCGAGGACACCCGCGAACTGCTCGACAACGTGCAGTACGCCCCGAGCCGTGGGCGCTTCAAGGTCTACCTGATCGACGAAGTGCACATGCTCTCCAGCCATTCCTTCAATGCGCTGCTCAAGACCCTTGAAGAACCGCCGCCCTACGTCAAGTTCATCCTGGCGACCACCGATCCGCAGAAACTTCCTGCAACGATTCTGTCGCGGTGCTTGCAGTTCTCCCTGAAGAACATGACGCCGGAAAGGGTGGTCGAGCACCTGACCCACGTATTGGGTGTCGAGAACGTCCCGTTCGAAGACGATGCGCTGTGGCTGCTGGGCCGCGCCGCCGATGGTTCGATGCGTGACGCCATGAGCCTGACTGACCAGGCCATTGCCTTCGGTGAAGGCAAGGTCATGGCCGCCGATGTCCGGGCCATGCTCGGCACCCTCGACCATGGCCAGGTCTATGACGTCTTGCATGCGCTGATCGAAGGCGATGCCAAGGCGCTGCTCGAGGCGGTGCGTCACCTGGCCGAGCAGGGCCCGGACTGGAATGGCGTGCTCTCGGAAATCCTCAACGTGCTGCACCGTGTCGCCATCGCCCAGGCCCTGCCTGAAGGCGTCGACAACGGCCACGGTGACCGTGACCGCGTACTGGCCCTGGCCCAGGCGCTGCCGGCCGAAGACGTGCAGTTCTATTACCAGATGGGCCTGATCGGCCGGCGCGATCTGCCCCTGGCGCCGGATCCGCGCGGCGGCTTCGAAATGGTCCTGTTGCGAATGCTGGCGTTCCGGCCAGCCGACACGGCGGATGCGCCGAGGCAAGCGCTAAAGCCAGTGGGGATCAGCCAAGCCACAGCTGATTCCGCCAAGCCAGTGGCTGCCGCGCCTGTCGTTGCGCCGGCAGTGGCTTCGGCTCCGGCCGCAGTGGTGCCTGTCGCCCAGCCGATGCCGGCGCCTGTTGTCGCGACGCCTGAGCCGGAACCCGAACCGGTCGTCGAGGCGCTGCCCGAGCCCGTTGTTGAAGAAGTCATCGACCTGCCGTGGAACGACCCGGTCGAGCCGGAAGTTGTCCAGCAGCCGGTCGTCGAGCCCGTATTGGAAACCGTTGCCGAGCAGCCTGAGTTGCCGCCAATGCCGCTGCCAACGCCCGACAGCGTGGTGCCCGATGCGCCAGAGTGGGTGGCCGCGCCGGTGCCCGAGCCGACGGTGGCCGATGTCGATGTCGCCACGCCGGGCATCGACCTGGACGACGAGCCGCCGCTGGACGAGGACTACATCGAGCCGGACATGGATTCGGCCTATAGCTATCTGGATGACCTGGCCAGCGAGCACGCCGCTGAACCGGCCCCGGAGCCCGAGCCCGAACCGGCGGCGATGCCAGCCACAGGCCTGGCGCTGCAATGGCTGGAACTGTTCCCTAAATTGCCGATCAGCGGCATGACCGGCAGCATCGCCGCCAACTGCACGCTGATGGCCGTGGAAGGCGACCACTGGCTGCTGCACCTGGATCCGGCACACAGTGCACTGTTCAACGCGACCCAGCAGCGTCGCCTCAACGATGCGCTGAACCAGTACCACCAGCGTAACCTGACGTTGACCATCGAGCTGATCAAGCCCGAGCAGGAGACCCCGGCCCAGGCCGCGTCCCGCCGTCGTGCCGACCGTCAGCGCGAAGCCGAGGAGTCGATCCACGGCGATCCATTCATCCAACAGATGATGCAACAGTTCGGCGCCGTGGTCCGTCACGATACTATCGAACCTGTCGAGGCCCCGGTCACCCAGGGCTCATAACTGAAGGCGCCGGGCCGAACGGGCCGGGCGCGTTGTTTATCCAAGTACTTTCGAGGTGATTCCCATGATGAAAGGTGGCATGGCCGGCCTGATGAAGCAGGCGCAGCAGATGCAGGAAAAGATGGCCAAGATGCAGGAAGAACTGGCCAACGCCGAAGTCACCGGCAAGTCCGGCGGCGACATGGTGACCGTGGTCATGACCGGTCGCCATGACATCAAGCGCGTCAGCATCGACCCAAGCGTGGTCGAAGGCCTGAGCGAAGACGACAAGGAAATGCTCGAAGCCCTGTTCGCCGCCGCCGTCAATGACGCGGTGCGCAAGATCGAAGCCAACAGCCAGGACAAGATGTCCGGCATGACGGCAGGCATGCAATTGCCGCCGGGCATGAAACTGCCGTTCTGATTCGCCATCCCGGTCGGGATGGGCTACACACAATGCCAGGCATCGCGCCTGGCATTTTTGTTTCTGGTCCAAATACTTCGGTGGATGTCAGGCCGCTATCGCGAGCAAGCTCGCTCCCACAGGGTTCATGAGTGAGCACAAATCTTGTATTCACCACAGTCCACTGTGGGAGCGAGCTTGCTCGCGATGCGGTCACTGCGGTCCAACCGAACAAACATCGAACGCCGCCCCCTCGGCAATGGTCTGCTTCCTATACGTGTCCGCTCAACGAACAAGGAGACGCCTCCATGTCATCGATTTCCAACCAGCGCATTGTCCTGGCCTCCCGTCCCCAAGGTGCGCCCACCCCTGAAAATTTTCGTCTTGAACATGTGACACTGCCGGATCTGGCAGAGGGACAGATCCTGCTCAAGACGTTGTTCCTGTCCTTGGACCCCTACATGCGCGGGCGCATGAGTGATGCGCCTTCCTACGCTGCTCCGGTGGAAATCGATGAGGTGATGACCGGCGGCGCTGTCAGCCGCGTGGAGCGTTCGACGCACCCGAAATTCCATGAGGGCGATTTGGTGGTTGGCGCTACGGGTTGGCAAACCCACAGCATCAGTGACGGGCGCAACGTGATGCCCATTCCTTCCGGGCTACCCAGTCCGTCGATGGCCCTGGGGGTGTTGGGCATGCCGGGCCTGACCGCCTACATGGGGCTGATGGACATTGGCCAGCCCAAGGCCGGGGAAACCCTGGTGGTCGCGGCAGCCTCGGGTGCCGTGGGCTCGGTGGTCGGCCAGGTGGCAAAAATCATGGGCCTGCGGGTGGTCGACGAGCTGGGCTTTGATGCCTGTGTCGATCACAAGAGCGCCAATTTTGCCGAGGAATTGGCGCGGGCCTGTGACAAGGGCATCGACATTTATTACGAAAACGTCGGCGGCAAGGTCTTCGATGCCGTCGTGCCGTTGCTCAACGCCAAGGCACGAATCCCGCTTTGTGGCCTGATCGCGGCCTATAACGATCATCAGGCGCCGAGTGGTCCGGATCGTTTGCCGCAACTGCAGCGCACCTTGCTGACCAAGCGCGTGCGGATCCAGGGGTTTATTGTGTTTGACGACTACGGTGACCGTCAGCCGGAGTTCGTCAGTGCCATGGCGCCTTGGGTGCGCGATGGCAAGGTCAAGTTCCGCGAGGACGTGGTCGACGGCCTGGAAAATGCGCCACAGGCGTTTATCGGCCTGTTGGAAGGGCGCAACTTCGGCAAGTTGGTGGTGCGGGTCGCGCAGGATTGAGTATTTGACGCTAATCGGAGGCGCGGGTATAAACCGCGTCTCGTTGTTATGTCGGACATTTCCTCCATGAGCTTCAGCCCTTTGATTCGCCAACTGATCGATGCCCTGCGAACGTTGCCGGGTGTAGGTCAGAAAACTGCCCCGCGCATGGCGTTGCAATTGCTTGAGCGTGATCGCAGCGGCGGTTCACGCCTGGCCCAGGCCCTGAGCCAAGCCATGGAGGGCGTAGGGCATTGCCGTTTATGCCGCACCCTCACCGAAGACGACCTCTGCCCGCAATGTGCCGACCCGCGTCGCGACGACAGCCTGCTCTGCGTGGGGGAGGGGCCGATGGATGTGTATGCGGTGGAGCAGACCGGTTTCCGTGGCCGTTATTTCGTGCTCAAGGGCCATTTGTCTCCGCTCGATGGCTTGGGGCCTGAAGCCATTGGCATCCCACAGTTGATCGCGCGGATCGAAGAGGCGGGCACGTTCACGGAAGTCATCCTCGCCACGAATCCGACGGTCGAAGGCGAAGCCACCGCCCACTACATCGCCCAATTGCTGAGCAACAAAGGCTTGGTCGCCTCCCGTATCGCCCACGGCGTGCCGCTGGGTGGGGAGCTGGAATTGGTGGACGGCGGGACGCTGGCGCATTCGTTTGCGGGGCGTAAGCCGATCGCCTTGTAACAGCCACAACATATAACCCCTGTGGGAGCGAGCTTGCTCGCGATAACAGTGTGTCAGCCAGCATAGATATTGGCTGATCCATCGCTATCGCGAGCAAGCTCGCTCCCACAGGAGGCTTACTCGACCATTATTTCTCGCTAAGGGAAAACTGCGTCAGGCAGAACGTCGGGATCCCCATGTCTTCCAGACGCTGGGAGCCGAGCAGTTCCGGCAGGTCAATGATCGCCGCGGCTTCGTGGACTTTGGCGCCCATGCGGCGGATCAGGTTGGCGGCGGCGATCAGCGTGCCGCCGGTGGCGATCAGGTCATCGAACATCACCACTGAATCACCTTCGCACAGGCTGTCGGCGTGCACTTCAAGGAAGGCTTCACCGTATTCGGTCTGGTAACCCTCGGCCAGCACGTCGGCCGGCAGCTTGCCTTGTTTGCGGAACAACACCAGTGGCTTGTTCAACTGATAGGCCAGGATCGAGCCGATCAGGAAGCCGCGAGCATCCATTGCGCCAATGTGAGTGAACTCAGCCTCGACATAGCGGTGGGCAAAGCTGTCCATGACCAGGCGCAGGGCGGTCGGGGATTGGAACAGTGGGGTAATGTCGCGAAAGATCACGCCGGGCTTGGGGAAGTCGATCACGGGGCGGATCAGGGATTTGATGTCGAAGGAGTCAAAGACCATCGTCGAGGTGTCCTGGCAGGGCTGCAAACGCGGCAGTATAGCGCGGCGAGGCCAATCCCTCAGCCGCGCAGGTTCATCAGCCGTCGATCGAGCCGCCAGCCAGGGCGCAGAGCTGGATCGGGTCGAGAATGTGAATTTCCTTGCCTTCGGCGGCAATCAGCTCGTTCTGCTGGAAACGCGTGAATACCCGGGACACGGTTTCCACCGCCAGGCCCAGGTAGTTGCCGATTTCGTTGCGCGACATGCTCAGGCGGAACTGGTTGGCCGAGAACCCGCGGGCGCGGAAGCGTGCCGAGAGGTTGACCAGGAACGTGGCGATCCGCTCGTCGGCGGTTTTTTTCGAGAGCAGCAACATCATCTGCTGATCGTCACGGATTTCCCGGCTCATGACTCGCATCAACTGGCGACGCAGTTGCGGCAGCTGTATGGCCAGCTCGTCCAGGCGATCGAAGGGGATTTCGCACACCGAGGTGGTTTCCAGCGCCTGGGCCGAGACCGGATGGGTCTCGGTGTCCATGCCCGACAGGCCCACCAGTTCGCTGGGCAAGTGGAAACCGGTGAGCTGTTCTTCGCCGCCGTCGCTCAAGTTGAAGGTTTTCAAGGCGCCCGAGCGCACGGCATAGACGGAATCGAACGCGTCGCCCTGGCGAAACAGGAATTCACCTTTTTTCAACGGGCGGCCTCGTTTGACGATGTCGTCCAGCGCGTCCATGTCCTCCAGATTCAACGAAAGTGGAAGGCAGAGGGGGGCCAGGCTGCAATCCTTGCAATGGGCCTGGGTGTGGGCGCGCAGTTTGACTGGCTCGGACATTTCTTAAATCCTTGTGGGAAATCACACATAAGGCGTAAGGGTACCCCAGAGCAGACGCTCCGGCCAGTGCGGTTGACTCGTCAAATTGTCGCGCTCAAATGACCCGGGAGAAACGTTGGCGATTGTGCTGTTCCAAATAGGCATCGAACACCATGCACACGGATCGCACCAGCAGGCGCCCAGCAGGTAATACCCGGATGTGGGTGTCATCCAACTCGATCAGCCCATCCTCGGCCATGGCCTGCAATTGCGGCCACAGCGGCGCGAAGTAACCGCGAAAATCGACATTGAAACGGTGCTCTATGTCCGCGAACGCCAGGTGGAAATGGCAGATCAATTGCTGGATCACCGCACGTCGCAACCGATCGTCGGCCGTGCAGGTCAGTCCTCGACTGGTTGCCAGTTGCCCGTCGGCGAGGGTGTTCTGGTAATGGTTCAGGTCACTGCTGTTCTGGCAGTACAGGTCGCCGATCTGGCTGATGGCGGACACGCCGAGGCCGATCAGGTCGCAATGGCCATGGGTGGTGTAGCCCTGGAAATTGCGCTGCAACGTGGCCTCTTCCTGAGCGATGGCCAGCTCGTCGTCGGGCAGGGCGAAGTGGTCCATGCCGACGTAGCGGTAGCCGGCGGCGGTCAACTGTTCGATGGTGCCTTGCAGCATCGCCAGCTTCTGCTCCGGGTTTGGCAAGTCCTGGCTGTTGATGCGCCGCTGCGGCATGAAGCGTTCCGGCAGGTGGGCGTAGTTGAACACCGAGAGGCGGTCCGGTTGCAAGTGGATCACTTCTTCGACGGTGCGGGCGAAATTGTCCGGAGTCTGCTTGGGCAGCCCGTAGATCAGGTCGATGTTGATCGAACGGAACTGCAAGGTCCGGGCAGCCTCGACCACCGCGCGGGGTTCTTCCAGGCTTTGCAGGCGATTGACGGCGCGTTGCACGGCCGGGTCCAGGTCTTGCAGGCCGATGCTGACCCGATTGAAACCCAGTTCACGCAACAAGCCCATGGTCGACCATTCGGCTTCCCGGGGATCGATCTCGATGCTGTAGTCGCCGGATTCGTCGTCCAGCAGGTTCAGGTGCTTGCGCAACGAGGCCATCAATTGCCGCAGTTCGTCATGGCTGAGGAACGTCGGGGGGCCGCCGCCAAAGTGCAATTGTTCGACGCGCTGGGTCGGGTCCAGGTGGCAGCCGATCAGCTGGACTTCCTGGTCCAGGCGTTGGAGGTAGGCGGGGGCGCGGCCCCGGTCCTTGGTAATGACCTTGTTGCAGGCGCAGTAGTAGCAAATGTTTGCGCAGAACGGTACGTGCACATACAGCGACAGCGGCCGCCGGGCCTTGCGGCTGTCACGCAGGGCATGGAGCAGGTCGAAGGTGCCCACCTGGCCGCCGAACTGCGCCGCAATCGGGTATGAGGTGTAGCGTGGTCCCGCCAGGTCGTAGCGGCGGATCAGGTCTGAGTCCCAACGGATGGCGTCGAGCATGCGGGTGTTCCCCGGATAGGCTGGCATGGGGCGAGTCTAGGGGGCTGTGGGCGAGGCTGTTTTGATTTGCGTCAACGGCGCATCGGAGCTGTCGATGATGTTAGTCCAGACAACTCAAAAACCGTGGCGAGGGAGCTTGCTCCCGCTCGGCTGCGCAGCAGTCGCAATATCAGCTAATGCGTTCTACCTGAGGAGTGTTGGGGCCTGCTTCGCAGGCCAGCGGGAGCAAGCTCCCTCGCCACAGGGTTTTGAGTTGTCTGGACTGACATCATCAATGCCCCATGAGCCAATGCTGATGCGGCCCCGGCAGTGTCCAGAGGCCAAAGACCATCACCAACAACCCGCCGGTCATCCGCACGCTGCGTTTGCGCAACAGGGCGGTGATGCGCTCGGCGGCCAGGCCGGTGGCGAGCAGCACCGGCCAGGTGCCCAGGCCGAAGGCAAGCATCAGCAAGGCACTGTCCAAGGCATTGCCCTGGCTGGCGGACCAGAGCAGGGTGCTGTAGACCAGCCCGCACGGCAGCCAGCCCCACAGGGCGCCGAGCAGCAAGGCCCGGGGCAGGCTCGACACCGGCAGCAAGCGGTTGGCGACGGGTTGGATGTGCCGCCACAAGCCACGCCCCACGCTTTCGATGCGGGTCAGGCCGCTCCACCAGCCCGCCAGGTACAGGCCCATGGCGATCAACAGCAAGCCGGCCAGCACCCGCATGATCATCGCGGCCGGGCTGTTGGACACGGCCCATCCCGCCAGGCCGATCAGCAGCCCAGCGGTGGCGTAGCTCAGGATCCGCCCCAGGTTGTACGCCAGCAGTAACCGAAAGCGCCGACTGCGCTGTTCCTTGGGGATCGCCAGGGTGAGGGCGCCCATCAGGCCACCGCACATGCCCAGGCAATGGCCGCCACCGAGCAGGCCAAGAATGACCGCCGATACCAGCAATGGCGCCAGGTCAAGCATGGGGCGGGGCCTTGTCGTCCGGCTTGCGGGCCTCGCCACTGGCTTCGTCCACCGCTGCCTTGTGGTTCGGGTCCTGGGCGTCGAACAGAATGCTGTGGGCCGGACCGTCGAGATCGTCGTACTGGCCGCTGTCCACGGCCCAGAAAAAAATGTACACGGCGATGGCCACGATCAGCAGCGCGGCCGGAATCATCACGTAGAGAGCTGGCATGTCGGAACTCCATGTCCGCGCGGCTCAGGCCGGCAGCGGACGGGTATCGGGCGTGGCGGCGAACACCTGCGCCTTCGGTTGGCGGGTCAGCCTCAAGGCATTCAACACCACGGTCAACGAACTGATGGACATGCCGACCGCGGCCCACACCGGCGTAATCCAGCCGAGGGCGGCGAACGGCAACATGAGGCCATTGTACAGCCCTGCCCACACCAGGTTCTCGACGATCACCCGGCGCGTGCGTCGGGCCAGGGCGAAGGCGTGGACCAGGGCGTCGAGGCGGTTGGACAGCAGCACGGCGTCGGCACTGGTCTTGGCCAGGTCGGTGGCCGAGCCCATGGCGACACTGATGTCCGCCGCCGCCAGGACCGGCACATCGTTCACGCCATCGCCGAGCATCAACACCTTGCGGCCTTGTTGGTGTAGCTGCTGCAACACCGCCAGCTTGTCGTCTGGACGCAGGCCGCCGCGGGCCTCATCGATGCCCAGCTCGGCCGCGACACTGGCGACCATCGGTGAGCTGTCGCCCGACAGCAGCAGCGTTCGCCAGCCTCGTGCCTTGCAGGCCGCCAACAGGGCCGGGGCATCGACGCGCAAGCGGTCATCGAGGACGAACCAGGCCAGCGGCCCGATCTCATCGCCCAGCAACAGCCATTGCCCGGCTTCCTCCGGCATTTGCGGTACGGGGGCGTCACTCAGCTCGCAGACAAAACCGGGCTGGCCGATGCGCAGGCGCTGTTCCGCCACTTGGCCTTCCAGCCCCAGCCCCGGGGTGCTGTGCACCTGCTCGGCGGCCAACGGCGCGCGGCCAAACGCCCGGGCGATGGGGTGTTCCGAGCGGTTTTCCAAGGCCGCGGCCAAGCCCAGGCACTGATCGCTGTCGAGGCCCGCCAGTGGCCGAATGGCGCGCAAGGCCAAGCGGCCTTCGGTGAGGGTGCCGGTCTTGTCGAAAATCACCGTGTCGATCTGATTCAGGCCCTCCAGCACATGGCCGCGCGTCAGCAGCAGGCCAAGTTTGTGCAAGGTGCCGGTGGCCGCAGTCAGGGCGGTCGGCGTGGCGAGGGACAACGCGCAGGGGCAGGTAGCGACCAGCATCGCCAGGACGATCCAGAAGGCCCGCGAGGCGTCCAGTTGCCACCACAGCAAGCCGATGGCCGCAGCCGCGACCAGGGAGAACAACAGGAACCATTGGGCGGCGCGATCGGCGATTTCCGCCAGTCGCGGTTTTTCGGCCTGGGCCCGCTCCAGCAGACGCACGATGGCCGACAGCCGGGTGTCTTGCCCGAGGGCCAGCACTTCGACGGTCAAGGCGCCTTCGACATTCAGCGTGCCCGCGGTGACCGCATCGCCCACTTGCCGAGGCTGTGGCAGGTATTCACCGGTCAGCAGCGATTCGTCGATGCTGGATTGACCCTCAAGGATCTTGCCATCGGCCGGCAGGACCGCCCCGGGATGTACCAGCACCCGGTCGCCGGTGCGCAATTCGTTGAGCAGGATACGTTCGCTCTGGCCGTCATCCGCCAGGCGCAGGCACGAGGCCGGCAACAGATTGACCAGCTGGGCGGTGGCGGCCGCCGTGCGCTCCCGGGCCCGGCGCTCCAGGTAACGGCCGGCCAGCAGGAACAGGGCGAACATGCCCACGGCATCGAAGTACAACTCGCCGACGCCGGTGATCGATGTCCAGATACCCGCTATGTAGGCGCTGCCGATGGCCAGGGACACCGAAACGTCCATGGTCAGGTGGCGGGTGCGCAGGTCGCGCATGGCACCTTTGAAGAACGGCGCACAGCTGTAGAAGACGATGGGCGTGGTGAGAAACAGGGCGACCCAGCGCAGGATGGTGTGCATCTCCGGGCTCAGGTCGATGTTGAATTCCGGCCAGGTGGCCATGGTCGCCATCATCGCCTGGAACCACAACAGGCCGGCCACGCCCAATTGGCGCAGGGCCAGGCGGTTTTGTGCGGCGAGTTGTTCACAGGCCTGGTCGGCCTGGTACGGGTGCGCTACGTAGCCGATCTGGCGCAATTCGGCGAGCAGCGTGCTCAGCGGCAATTGGGCATCGGCCCAGCGCACATGCAGGCGATGGTTGGACAGGTTCAACCGCGCCTCGGCCACGGCCGGCAGGCTGCGCAGCTGTTTTTCGATCAACCAGCCGCAGGCGGCGCAACTGATGCCTTCCATCAACAGGGTGGTTTCGGCCAGTTCGCCTTCATGGCGCACGAATGATTGCTGTACGTCAGGGCGATCGTACAGCGCCAGTTCATCGGTCAACTGGACGGGCAAGGTTTCAGGATTGGCCGATGCTTCACTGCGATGCTGGTAATAACTTTCCAGGCCGCCGGCGACAATGGCTTCGGCCACCGCCTGGCAGCCCGGGCAGCACAGCTCGCGGGTTTCACCGAGGACAACGGCGGTGAAGCGACTGCCGGGGGGAACGGGCAGGGCGCAGTGGTAGCAGGGCTGTGGAGTGGTCATGGGTATCGCATGAAGGCCTTTGTGGAAGGAGCTTGCTACAAGTGAGGGCGCTTTTTGTGGCGAGGGAGCTTGCTCCCGCTGGCCTGCGTAGCAGGCCCAAAGCAGCCGACACGATGGAGCCTGATAGCGCCGGGACTCAGGCTTCAGGGCCGCTTCGCAGCCCAGCGGGAGCAAGCTCCCTCGCCACAACAGCAGCTTATTTTTTCAGGTCTTCAGCGCCTTGCAGCGGTTCATCGCCCAGCAGGATGGCCTGGTCGTGGTTGATCTGCTCTTCTTCGAACAGGCGCCAGGTCTTGTCGTGCTCCATCCCCAGCAATTCGACAAAGCGCCGGCCTTCGATCTTGTCCGTCAACTGGCCGACGTAGCGCCCCGGCGCACTGTCGTTGCGGGTCAGGACGATCTTGCGGTCCTTCTCCGGTTGGGTCGGCGAGATCAGGCTCAGTTCCAGGGTCTGGGGACGGCTGTCGCCGTTCAGGCGCAGGTTGACTTCGCCGGTCACGTCATCCAGTTGCACATTGGCATGCAGTTGCAGGGTCTGGGCCAGCAATTCGCGCTCCAGCGAGCGGTTGATGCCCTTGCCGGCTTCGTAATAGTTGTCATTGACCAAGTTGTCGGGGTGGTTCACCGCAATGGTCACCATCGTCAGGCTCAGTGTCACCGAACAGCTCAGGATCGCAATGATGATCCACGGCCAGAGGTGCTTGTACCAAGGGCTGGTGGCAGTTGCTGCAGGCATGTTCATTTCTCTCAACGAGTTTGTGGGCCGATGAACCGGCTCTTGGCTTCGATATGTACGCTTTCGTCATCGGCGTCCTTGAGGATGAACGTCACCTCGTTGGCGCTCGATGGCAGTTGTTCCGGTGCGCTGGACAGCTCGACCGGCTGGCTGTAGATCTCGCCGGCCGCGACCTTGATTTCCCGGCGACCTTGCAGCTTGAGGTCGGGCAGGCCAACGGCGTCCAGGACGTACGTATGGTCGCGTTGGTCTTTGTTCATGATCTTCAGGCTGTAGACGTTCTCGATCCGGCCTTCGGCGTTTTCACGGTACAGCACGCGATCCTTGCTGACATCGAACCCCACCAGCGAGCGCATGAAGAACGCCGCCGCCAGCAGGCTGATCATCGTCAGCAACACCAGCGCATAACCGATCAGGCGTGGGCGCAGTTTATTGGTTTTCTGCCCCGAGAGGTTGTGTTCGGTGGTGTAGCTGATCAGGCCGCGGGGATAATCCATTTTGTCCATGATGTTGTCGCAGGCGTCGATGCAGGCCGCGCAGCCGATGCACTCGACCTGCAGGCCGTCGCGGATGTCGATGCCGGTGGGGCAGACCTGGACGCACATGGTGCAGTCGATGCAGTCGCCAAGACCCAGGGCCTTGTAGTCCACGCCCTTCTTGCGCGGGCCACGGCTTTCACCACGACGCGGGTCGTAGGACACGATCAAGGTGTCCTTGTCGAACATCACGCTTTGGAAACGCGCGTAAGGGCACATATAGATGCACACCTGTTCACGCAGCCAGCCGGCGTTGCCGTAGGTGGCGAGAGTGAAGAAGCCGATCCAGAAATACGACCAGCCATCGGCCTGGCCGGTAAAGAACTCGAACACCAGTTCGCGGATCGGCGTGAAGTAACCGACGAAGGTCACACCGGTGACGAAACCGATCAGCAGCCACAGGCTGTGCTTGGCGAACTTGCGCAGGAATTTGTTGGCACCCATGGGCGCCTTGTCGAGCTTGATGCGCTGGTTGCGGTCACCTTCGGTGACTTTTTCGCACCACATGAAGATCCAGGTCCACACGCTTTGTGGACAGGTATAGCCGCACCACACCCGTCCGGCATAGACCGTGATGAAGAACAGGCCAAACGCGGCAATGATCAGCATCCCGGAAAGCAGGATGAAATCCTGGGGCCAGAACGTCGCCCCGAAAATGAAGAATTTGCGTTCCGGCAGGTTCCACCAGACGGCCTGATGGCCGCCCCAGTTCAACCAGACCGTACCGAAATACAGCAGGAACAGGAGCGCTCCGCCCACCATCCGCAGGTTGCGAAACAGGCCGGTGAAGGCGCGGGTGTAGATTTTTTCCCGAGAGGCATACAGGTCGACGCTTTTGTTAGCGTCCTTGGCAGGCGGGGTAACGTCATGTACCGGAATCTGGTTGCTCATCAATTGCATCCCACGGCAGTGGAAAAGTGCCGGGGCCAGTACGTGCCGACCTCGGTCAGAAAGGGTGTTGCAGTGGCGCAATGATACGCCTGTCGCTCTGGCTCAAGGGTGCGACCTTTGGTCGCGTTGGGCGTCTGGGTCGAATGGTGTAGCGGATGTAACAAGTCATGATCCAGATCAATTGACTATAGACAGTCGATGGCGTTGGAGAAAAACGAAAGGGAGCCGGACAGGCAAATTGGTAGGTTGGAAAACTCGCCGTCAGTGCAAGCAAATACTTCGATCAGGCATAAACCTGCGCTTTGTGGCGAGGGGATTTATCCCCGTTGGGCTGCGAAGCAGTCCTGAAGCCTGTCACCACGGTGTGTCAGATTGATGCGATCAGCCTTTTGGGGCTGCTTCGCAGCCCAGCGGGGATAAATCCCCTCGCCACAGGACCGCATGAAGTCTCAGGATGGATCTGACCAAGGATTGAGCACCGCCACGCCGCAGCTCTGGAAATCACTCACGTTGCGGGTCACCACGGTCAACCCATGGACCAGCGCGGTCGCGGCAATCAATGCATCACATTCATTGCTGCGGTCAGGCACATGCAGGCGAGCGCAGCGCAGCGCGACGGCACGGTCCACGGCCAGGATCCTGCCAGCAAAGGCCGGCAGCACATGATCATCCAGCCAGGCCCGCAAGCGGCTGCCTTGCGTCGGGTCCTTGCGTTCGAAGCGCAGCACGCCGGTTTCCAGTTCCAATACGGTAATCGCCGAAACGTACAGGCTGGGCGCGGGAACGCTGCGCGCCCAGGCCTGGACGTTCTTGTCTGCCTGGGATTTGCGCAGTTCGGAAATGACGTTGGTATCGAGTAGAAACATTCAGGACAGGTCCACCGAGCGAGGCGTGATGACGGCGCGCTCGGTCTCGAAGTCGATGTCCGGCGCATCGGGCATGACCAGCAGCTCGACAATGCTGGTGCCGAGGCCGGTCAGTTTCTGGTACTCCTCAATGCTTAGCAGCACATGGGCCGGCTTGCCACGGTCGGTGATGATCACCGGCCCTTCGCGGGTGGCTTTTTTGGCACCACTTGTGTCGTGGTTGAATTCACGGCTGGAGAGGGTGGTGATGGACATGGGCGTGCCCTCATGTTTAGTTCGAATGTAGGCACGTTACTACTGGTATGGATAGGCCGCAAGCGCAACAGCTTTGCCCAGGTTTTTTCTGCTGTAACAAAAAGGCCCCGCCAATCGGATTGGCGGGGCCTTTCGTGTATCAGCGACTTGTCTTACTGGGCGTCAGCGGCCGGAGCCTTTTCGCCGTGAGACAGGCTGTAGACATAGGCCGCCAGCAGGTGGACCTTGTCGTTGCCTTGCAGGTCGGCCTGGGCCGGCATCTGGCCCTGGCGACCGTAGCGGATGGTCTGCTGCAGTTGAGCGAAGCTCGAACCGTAGATGAACCCCGCTGGATGCGTCAGGTCAGGTGCGCCCATGGCGGGCGTGCCCTTGCCGGCAGGACCGTGGCAGGCCACGCAGTTGGCCGCGAACAGTTTCTGGCCGTTGGCCGGATCGGCCTTGGCGCCTTCGGGCAGCTTGCGACCGAGCAGGCCGGTCACCAGGTAGGCGGCCACATCGGCCACGCCTTGTTCGCCCACCACGGCAGCCCAGCCCGGCATCACGGCGTGACGGCCACCCATGATGGTGGTCTTGCTGGTTTCCGGCTCACCGCCCCAGCGCCAGTCGGCGTCGGTCAGGTTCGGGAAGCCGTAGGCACCCTTGGCGTCGGAACCGTGGCAAACCGAGCAGTTGGAGGCGAACAGGCGGCCACCCATCTTCAGGGCTTGCGGGTCCTTGGCGACTTCTTCGATCGGCATGGAGGCGAACTTGGCGAAGATCGGACCGAACTTGGCGTCCGAGCGCGCCATTTCCTTTTCCCACTCATGAACGCCTGTCCAGCCGGTCTGGCCGTTGGCGAAGGCGGTCTGCTTTTCGGTGTCCAGGTAGTTATAGCCTGGCAGCAGGCCTTTCCAGTTGCCCAGGCCAGGGTAGAGCACCAGGTAACCGAGGGCGAAAATGATGGTGCCCACGAACAGCATGAACCACCATTTCGGCAGCGGGTTGTCGTACTCCTCGATCCCGTCGAAGGAGTGGCCAACCGTCTCTTCGGTGGCTTCGCTGCGCTGGCCCTTGCGGGTCGACAGCAGCAGCCAGGTCAGGGCGAAGATCGTTCCCAGGCTGAGGACTGTGACGTACAGACTCCAGAATGTAGTCATTCTTTGTTACTCCTAGAAGCTTGCTCGACGTGCTTGATGGCTTCGGGATCATCCGCGAACGGCAGCAAGGTCGCGTCGTCAAACTCCGACTTGCGCTTGGGGCTGAATACCCACAGCGCCAGGCCGATGAAGGCCACCATCACGACGACGGTGCCCAGGCCACGAATCATCCCGATATCCATCTAAATCACCGTTTGCTTTTGATGATGGTGCCCAGGCCTTGCAGATAGGCCACCAGCGCGTCCATTTCAGTCTTGCCCTTGACGGCATCCCTGGCACCGGCGATGTCTTCATCGGTGTAAGGCACGCCCAAGGCACGCAGGACTTCCATTTTCTTGGCGGAGTCTTTGCCGTCGAGCTTGTTTTCTACGAGGAACGGGTAGGCCGGCATTTTCGACTCAGGCACCACGTTGCGCGGGGTGTACAAGTGCGCACGCTGCCAGTCGTCGGAGTAGCGGCCGCCAACGCGGGCCAGGTCCGGGCCGGTACGCTTGGAGCCCCACAGGAACGGGTGGTCCCAGACGCTTTCGCCGGCAACGGAGTAGTGGCCGTAGCGTTCGGTCTCGGCGCGGAACGGACGGATCATCTGCGAGTGGCAGCCGACACAGCCGTTGGCGATATAGATGTCACGACCTTCCAGTTCAAGGGCGGTACGCGGCTTCATGCCTTCGACCGGCTTGTTGGTCACGTCCTGGAAGAACAGCGGAACGATCTGGGTCAGGCCGCCGATGCTCACGGCGATGACCATGAAGAAGGCCAGCAGGCCGATATTCTTCTCTACTGCTTCGTGCTTCATCAGTGAGCTCCAACTACGGCGATCTTGGCGGCGGCTTCAGCTTCAGCCGGGTCAGAGGCACGAACGGTGCGGTACACGTTGTAGGCCATGAACAGCATGCCGCTGGCGAAGAACGCGCCGCCCAGGGCACGCACGATGAAGCCAGGGTGGCTGGCTTGCAGCGCTTCGACGAACGAATAGGTCAGGGTGCCGTCGTCGTTGATCGCACGCCACATCAGGCCTTGGGTGATGCCGTTGACCCACATCGAGGCGATGTAGAGCACGGTGCCGATGGTCGCGAGCCAGAAGTGCGCGTTGATCAGGCCGGTGCTGTGCATCTGCGCACGACCGAACAGTTTCGGGATCATGTGGTAGATGGCGCCGATGGAAATCATCGCAACCCAACCGAGTGCACCGGCGTGTACGTGGCCGATGGTCCAGTCGGTGTAGTGGCTCAGGGAGTTGACGGTCTTGATGGCCATCATCGGGCCTTCGAAGGTCGACATGCCGTAGAACGCCAGCGAGACGACCAGGAAGCGCAGGATCGGGTCGGTGCGCAATTTATGCCAGGCACCCGACAGGGTCATCATGCCGTTGATCATGCCGCCCCAGCTTGGCGCCAGCAGGATGATCGACATCGCCATGCCCAGGGATTGTGCCCAGTCTGGCAGTGCGGTGTAGTGCAGGTGGTGCGGGCCGGCCCAGATGTACAGGGTGATCAGCGCCCAGAAGTGGACGATGGACAGGCGATAGGAATAGATCGGACGCTCGGCCTGTTTCGGCACGAAGTAGTACATCATCCCCAAGAAGCCGGTGGTCAGGAAGAACCCCACGGCGTTGTGGCCGTACCACCACTGGATCATCGCGTCGGTCGCACCCGAGTAGGCCGAGTACGACTTGAAGAAGCTGACCGGCAGGGAGGCGTGGTTGACGATGTGCAGCATGGCGGTCACGACGATGAAGGCACCGTAGAACCAGTTACCGACGTAGATGTGCTTGGTCTTGCGCTTGACGATGGTGCCGAAGAACACCAAACCGTAGGTCACCCAGACGATCGCCAGCAGGATAGCCAGTGGCCATTCCAGTTCCGCGTATTCCTTGGTAGTGGTGAAACCCATTGGCAAGGTCACGATCGCGCCGACGATCACCGCTTGCCAACCCCAGAAGGTGAAGGCGGCGAGGCTGTCGGAAATCAGTCGCGTTTGGCAGGTTCGCTGCACGACGTAGTAAGAAGTGGCAAACAACGCACAACCAACGAAGGCGAAGATCCCCAGGTTGGTGTGCAGCGGGCGCAGGCGTCCAAATGTCGTCCATGGCAGATCGAAGTTCAACTCCGGCCAGACCAGTTGCGAGGCGATGAAGACACCGAGCCCCATGCCAAGGATCCCCCAGACCACCGTCATGATGGCGAACTGGCGGACTACCTTATAGTTATAAGCAGTCGGACTGATTGCTGTGCTCATTCTAAGGTTCCACGGTTTGGGTGTTTTATTAGGATAAAAATCGGTCGCAAGTATGGAGAAAGCGGGGGGTCATTGCAACGCGCCATGACCTGGGTCAATGCTTTCCAAAGCTGATTCTGCGGCCTTTCCATGTTCGGTGTAGGGACAAAATTGGCCCTCGGCAAAATGTCGCAACGAAGGAAAGAGGCGAGGGGGTCAGGTCGGTTGTAACGGGGTGTGTTCGAACACGGCGTTCGGGTGATGCCAGGCAACTGTCGCAACAGCCGGTATTCACCTGCCTTTGCGGCCTTTTTGTCGAACGATTGTCGAACGCATCGGGTCGGATCGACCTGAAACCGGCAGTCGCCAGCGCACGCAAAGGCAAGCTTAGACCTGATTCAGGGGAACCGAAAGAAAGACCATGGGAGGGTGCGACAATGAGTCGCGCAGGGGCACGGAACAGCCGCATCCAGATGAATGCGGCTGTTCGTGTGGTCAGGATTTATTCGCTTTTGTGTTCCGCTTGCAGGCGCTCGGTGCCGACACCCTGGGACAGGCTGTAGACGTAAGCCGCGAGCAGTTGCACCTTGTCATTGCCCAGCAACTCATTCTGTGCCGGCATGTGGCCTTGGCGTCCGTGGCGAATGGTCTGCTGCAACTGGGTCAGGCTGGTGCCGTAGATGAAGCCGGCCGGTTGCGTCAGGTTCGGCGCCCCCATGGCTTCGGTGCCCTGGCCGTTGGCGCCGTGGCAGGCAACGCAGGTGGTGTTGAAGGCCTGCTGGCCGGCTTGCAGGTCGGCACCGCTGTCCGCTGGCAAAGGCAGGCCGGCCAGGTCGTGGCGAACATAGGCGGCCACGTTCTTGACCCCGGACTCCCCCAGCACTTCGCCCCAGGCCGGCATCGCCGCCATGCGCCCGCCCATGATGGTCGCCTTGATGGTCTCGGCGGCGCCGCCCCAGCGCCAGTTGCTGTCGGCGAGGTTCGGGAAGCCGAAGGCACCCTTGGCGTCCGAGCCGTGGCAGACCGAGCAGTTGGAGGCGAACAGGCGGCCACCCATCTTCAAGGCCTGTGGGTCCTTGGCGACTTCTTCCACGGGCATGGCAGCGAACTTGGCGAAGATCGGCCCGAACTTGGCGTCGGCCTTGGCCATTTCCTTTTCCCATTCATGGGCGCCGGTCCAGCCGTTCTCGTACCCGGGCAAGATGCCTTTCCAGTTGCCCAGGCCTGGGTAGAGAACCAGGTAACCGACGGAAAACACCAGGGTGCCGGCGAACAACAGGAACCACCACTGCGGCAGTGGGTTGTCGTATTCCTCGATGACGTCGAAGCTGTGGCCCATGGTCTGGTCGACGCTGCCCTTGGTCTCGCCCTTGCGGGTGCCGATCAGCAGCCAGGTCAGGCCGATGAGGCTGCCGAGGGTCAGTACGCAGATCCACGTACTCCAGAAGGTGGTCATGGCCGGGTACTCCTTGTCGCAGGGTCTTGGGGGGTGAGGTCGGCGGGTGGCTCGTCGGCGAACGGCAGCAGGCGCGCCTGGGCGAACTCCGGTCCGCGCTTGCTGCTGAACACCCACAGGATCAGGCCGATGAAGGCGATGAACACCACGACGGTGCCCAGCCCACGGATCATTCCAGTGCTCATTTCAAAGAACATCAGGCTCACCTCTTGCTCTTGATGGCAGTGCCGAGCACTTGCAGGTAGGCCACCAGCGCGTCCATTTCGGTCTTGCCCTTGAGCGAGGCCACGCTGCCTGCGATGTCGTCGTCGGTGTACGGCACGCCGAGGGTGCGCATGGCGCGCAGCTTGCCTTCGGTGTGGCTGCTGTCCACCGCCTGGGCCACCAGCCAGGGGTAGGCCGGCATTTTCGACTCCGGCACTACGTTGCGCGGGTTGTACAAGTGGGCGCGGTGCCAATCATCGGAGTAGCGCGCGCCGACCCGTGCCAGGTCCGGCCCGGTACGCTTGGAACCCCACAGGAACGGGTGATCCCAGACACTTTCGCCAGCGACGGAGTAGTGGCCGTAGCGCTCGGTCTCGGCGCGGAACGGACGGATCATCTGCGAGTGGCAGCCGACGCAGCCTTCACGGATGTAGATGTCGCGGCCTTCCAGTTGCAGGGCGGTGTAGGGCTTCATGCCGTCCACCGGCTTGTTGGTCACGTCCTGGAAGAACAGCGGCACGATCTGGGTCAGGCCGCCAATGCTCACGGCCAGGACCATCAGCAGCATCAGCAGGCCGACGTTTTTTTCGATTGTTTCGTGTTTCATGGCGGACTCCTCAGGCCATCTGCGCGGCAGCGGCGGCTTCGGCAGGCTGGTAGGCCCGCACGGTGCGCCAGGTGTTGTAGGCCATCAGCAGCATGCCGATGAGGAAGATCGCCCCGCCCGCCAACCGCACGACGAAGCCTGGGTGGCTGGCCACCAGGGTTTCGACGAAGGAATAGGTGAGCGTGCCGTCCTCGTTCACCGCCCGCCACATCAGGCCCTGGGCGATGCCGTTGACCCACATCGAGGCGATGTAGAGCACGGTGCCGATGGTCGCGAGCCAGAAGTGCGCGTTGATCAGGCCGATGCTGTGCATCTGTGGCCGGCCGAAGACTTTCGGGATCATGTGGTACAGCGCGCCGATGGAAATCATCGCCACCCAGCCGAGCGCGCCGGCATGCACATGGCCGATGGTCCAGTCGGTGTAGTGGGAGAGGGCGTTGACGGTCTTGATCGCCATCATCGGACCTTCGAAGGTCGACATGCCGTAGAACGCCAGGGACACGACCAGGAACCGCAGGATCGGGTCGCTGCGCAACTTATGCCAGGCGCCCGAGAGAGTCATCATGCCGTTGATCATGCCGCCCCAGCTCGGTGCCAACAGGATCAGCGACATCACCATGCCCAGGGACTGTGCCCAGTCTGGCAGGGCGGTGTAGTGCAGGTGGTGCGGGCCGGCCCAGATGTACAGGGTGATCAGCGCCCAGAAGTGGACGATGGACAGGCGATAGGAATACACCGGGCGTTCGGCCTGCTTCGGCACGAAGTAATACATCATCCCCAGGAAGCCTGCGGTGAGGAAAACGCCTACGGCGTTGTGCCCGTACCACCATTGCACCATCGCATCCGTGGCCCCGGCGTACACCGAGTAGGATTTGGTGAAGCTCACCGGCAGTTCCAGGTTGTTGACGATGTGCAGGATCGCCACGGTCAGGATGAACCCGCCGAAGAACCAGTTACCGACATAGATGTGCTTGGTGTTGCGCTTGGCCACGGTGCCGAAGAACACGATGGCGTAGGCGACCCAGACGACGGTGATCAGGATGTCGATCGGCCATTCCAGCTCGGCGTACTCCTTGGAACTGGTGTAGCCCAGCGGCAGGCTGATGGCCGCCAGCAGGATCACCAGTTGCCAGCCCCAGAAGCAGAACGCGGCGATTTTCGGCGCAAACAGCTGGGTCTGGCAGGTGCGTTGCACCGAGTAGAACGAACTGGCAAACAACGCGCAGCCGCCGAAGGCGAAGATCACCGCGTTGGTGTGCAGCGGGCGCAGGCGGCCGAAGCTGGTCCAGGGCAAATCGAAGTTGAGCTGTGGCCAGACCAATTGGGCCGCGAGAAAAACCCCGAGCCCCATGCCGACGATGCCCCACACCACCGTCATAATGGCGAATTGGCGGACCACCTTGTAGTTGTAGGCGGTACTGATAGAAGTGTTCATGGTTCCCCATCCACGGTTCAGCCGAAGTGAGCGCCTGCGCAAGGCAGTGCGGCGTTCTTCGCCTGGAGTTATAGGCAGACTAAAAGCGAGGCAAGCATGGACAAACAGCACAAGGCCAGTATTGACGGGGATCAATGGGCGCGGTGCGTGGAGCAACATGGCTGGTTGTGGACGGCCGCGCGGCCCGGGGTGTGCGCCGAACCACCGACCCTGATCCTGGCCCACGGTGCCGGAGCGCCGATGGACAGCGGCTTCATGGAGGAAATGGCCGCACGCCTTGCCGCACAAGGCGTCAACGTGTTGCGCTTCGAGTTTCCCTACATGGCCCAGCGGCGTCAGGATGGCGGCAAGCGTCCACCGAACCCAGCGCCCAAGCTGCTCGAATGCTGGCGAGAGGTGTACGCCAAGGTGCGGCCTTATGTCGCTGGGCGGCTGGCCATTGGCGGCAAGTCCATGGGGGGGCGCATGGCGAGCCTGCTGGCCGATGAGCTGGGCGCCGATGCGCTGGTATGCCTGGGCTATCCCTTCTACGCGGTGGGCAAGCCGGAGAAACCGCGGGTCGAGCACTTGGCGGCATTGAAGACCCGCACCTTGATCGTCCAGGGCGAGCGGGATGCGTTGGGTAATCGGGAGGCGGTGCAGGGCTACGCCTTGTCACCGAGCATCGAGGTGTTGTGGTTGGGGGCGGGGGATCATGACCTCAAGCCGCTGAAGGTTTCGGGGTTTAGTCATGAGCAGCATCTGGAGGCGGCGGCGCAGGGAGTGGCCAGTTTTCTGTCCCAAGATTGATGGTGCCCGGGCGGGCCTCTTCGCGAGCAGGCTCGCTCCCACAATTGGAATGCATTTCAATGAACAACCTGGAACTCCTGTGGGAGCGAGCCTGCTCGCGAAGGCGATCTTCCAGGCAATAAAAAACCCGGAAGCTTTCACTGTCCGGGTTTTTAGTTTGCCAATCGAAGTCAGCGGTTGAACCGCTCCACCAACGAATACTGCGTATTGGCCGTGCGGGTCAGCTCTTCGCTGAGCAGCGCCGAGCTGTGGGCCTGTCCCGAAGTCTGATCGGCCAGTTCCGAGATATTGCTGATGTTGCGGCTGATCTCCTCGGCCACTGAGCTTTGTTCCTCGGTGGCGGCGGCGATCTGGGTGGTCATGTCCGTGATATGCGCCACGGCTTCGCTGATGCCCACCAGCGCCTGGTCCGCTTCCATGACCCGCGCCACGCCTTCTTCGGCCTGGCGGTGGCCGGCGTCCATGGTTTGCACGGCGTTGGTGGCGGTCTGCTGGAGCTTGGCGATCAGCGCGTGGATCTGCCCGGTGGATTCGCTGGTGCGTTGCGCCAGTTGCCTTACCTCGTCGGCCACCACGGCAAAGCCGCGGCCCATCTCGCCGGCACGGGCCGCTTCGATGGCCGCGTTGAGGGCTAGCAGGTTGGTCTGGTCGGCGATGCCTTTGATCACGTCGACCACGCCACCGATCTCGTCGCTGTCCTTGGCCAGTTGGGTGACGGTTTGACCGGTCTCACCCACCACCACCGATAGCCGCTCGATGGCATCGCGGGTTTCCCCGGCGATGTCGCGGCCGCGGCTGGTCAGGCGATTGGCTTCCTGGGTGGCATCGGCGGTGCGCTGCACGTGGCTGGCGACCTCCTGGGTCGTTGCTGCCATCTGGTTGACGGCCGTGGCGACCTGTTCGGTCTCCACCCGCTGACGTTCCAGGCCGCTGGAGCTGTCGTGGGCCAGGGTATTGGACTGGCGAGCCTGGTCGTTGAGGTGCTCGGCGGTGTCCTGCAGGCGGGTCAGGCAGGTTTTCAGGCGCGCTTGCTGGCTGAGGATCGACATCTCCAGGCGTGCCTGGACGCCGCGGCTGTCGGTGTACATCCGGGCGATCAGCGGGTCGGAGGTGGTTTGTTCAGCCAGGCGCAGGAGGCGCTTGATCCCGCGTTGCTGCCATTGCAGTCCCATCAGCCCCAAGGGCACCGACAGCAGGGCGGCCAGGGCAAAGCCCCAGGAAGAATTCAGAAACGCGCCGACGACGAAGCCCAGCTGGCTGACCAGGATGAACGGCAGCCAGTCCTGCAGTATCGGCAACCACTTGTCGCTGCCCGGCACTGCGGACTTGCCCTGGTTGATGCGTTGATAGAGGGCTTCGGCGCGGCCGATCTGCTCAGCGGTGGGCTTGACCCGCACCGACTCGTAGCCGACCACCTGATTGCCCTCGAACACGGGCGTGACATAGGCGTTGACCCAGTAATGGTCACCGTTCTTGCAGCGATTCTTGACGATGCCCATCCATGGCAAGCCTTGTTTCAGTGTGCCCCACATGTGCGCGAACACGGCGGAGGGGACATCGGGATGGCGCACGAGATTGTGCGGCGCACGAATCAGTTCTTCCTTCGAATACCCGCTGACTTCAACGAAAGCATCGTTGCAGTAAGTGATCACACCTTTGGTGTCGGTGGTGGAAATCAATCGTTGCTGGGCCGGGAAGGTCCTTTCGCGGTGTGTGACGGGGTGGTTGTTACGCATGGTGTGTAGATCCGCAAGGCTTTGAAAGGTTGTCGGCGTTGTCAGGTTTTAGTTGAAGTTATTTTTGCCTGTCGCTATCACGCCAGCATCGGGTAGGTAAAGAGGGCGAAATGAAGCAGGTTGAGCAGAAAATGCGTGGCGACCGCCGCGCCCAGGCCACCAAAACGATACGCCAGGCCGTAACCGACGCCCGCCAGGCCTGACAACAGCACCCATTGCCAGCCCGCGCCGGCGTGCACCAGGCCGAACAGCAGCGAGGCCAGGAGCAGCGCCAGGTTGTCGCCCTGGGCCAGATGTTTGAAGCGTCGACTCAAGCCCCCCTGAATGTAGCCACGAAACAGCGCTTCCTCCACGATCGTGACCAATAAAAGATTATTAGCGGTCCACAACCAGGCGTGATCCGGCCACTTCGGCGCCCAATGGACCATGCCCAGCAGCACGGCCCCGCCGAGGGCCAGCACCGCGCTCAGCCCCAGGCCCAGCGCCGTGGCCTGGACGGACAGGCGCAGTGAGCGCCGGCCGACGATCCAGGGGCAGGCCAGCAATAGCCAGAAACCGATCAGCGGCTTGTCCTGGTTCAGGTACATGGCAAACGGCACGGCGTCATCAGTCAAACGCTGGGGTGCGATGGCCCGGCCGTTGAAGAAGCCAGGCATCCAGTGCAGGGCCAATGCCAGGGCCATGACAATGAACAGCGCATGCCCGAGAAACTGGCCAACCGGTGTTTGTTGCTGGCGAACCGCATACCCGGCGAACAGCAGCAGCGCCACCGAGATGACCGCGGTCCAGGCCAACTGGCCGTAGAGCAGCGCCAAGCCATAGCCGGTGGAAAGAAGGGCCAGGTGAAGCCAGGATAGAGCGGGCATACAACATCCTTTTAGCGGGAGAACTCTGGGCGAGGGCGGCCGTCGGGTCTTCGACGCCACTGTGTCGCGCAAAGAGCACATTTGTGTCCATGCAGATTCATGCGCAGGAAGGGCTGGCGGTTGGCTGGCGCGGTTGTGTGGGTGCTGGCGGGATTATAGGCGGGCTGATCCAAAAACAGTGCCTGTTAAATAGCAGTCAGTCAGTTATAAAACCTGTGGGAGCGAGCTTGCTCGCGATGGCGGTGGATCAGCCAACATCAATGTTGACTGAACTGCCCCTATCGCGAGCAAGCTCGCTCCCACAGGTCCTTGTCCAGGCTTGTATTCGCCATGGAGGCGGTTTTTTCAAGCAGCAATCAATTGTCGCAAGACATAGTGAAGAATCCCGCCGGCCTTGAAATATTCCACTTCATTCAAGGTATCGATCCGACACAACACTTCGATTCGCTCCTGGCTGCCATCCTCCCGGGTGATGACCAGGGGCAGGTTCATGCGCGGCGTCAGTTCGACGTCATTGAGGCCGAGGATGTCCAGGGTTTCCTTGCCCGTGAGGTTCAGGCTCTTGCGGTTCTGGTCGAGCTTGAACTGCAACGGCAGCACGCCCATGCCCACCAGGTTGGAGCGATGGATGCGCTCGAAACTCTCTGCGATCACCGCCTTGACCCCCAGCAGGTTGGTGCCCTTGGCCGCCCAGTCCCGGCTCGAACCGGTGCCATATTCCTGGCCGGCTATCACCACCAGCGGCGTGCCCGCGGCCTGGTACAGCATGGCGGCGTCGTAGATCGGCATGCGTTCGCCATTGGGAATGTAGATCGTATTGCCGCCTTCTTCGCCGTCGAGCATTTCGTTGCGGATGCGGATGTTGGCGAAGGTGCCACGCATCATCACCTGATGGTTGCCACGCCGTGAACCGTAGGAGTTGAAGTCCCGTGGCTCCACGCCCTGTTCGCGCAGGTAACGACCGGCCGGGCTGTCGGCCTTGATGTTACCGGCCGGGGAGATGTGGTCGGTGGTCACCGAGTCCCCCAGCAGGGCGAGCACTCGGGCGCCCTCGACGTTCCTGACCGCCGGTGGCGGCCCGCCGATGTCGTCGAAGAACGGTGGATGCTGGATATAGGTCGAGTCGTCCTGCCAGACATAGGTGGCCGCTTGCGGCACCTCGATGGCCTGCCATTGCTCGTCACCGGCAAACACGGCGGCGTATTCCTTGTGGAACATGCTGGTGTTGACCTGGGCCACGGCGGCGGCGACTTCCTGGCTGCTGGGCCAGATGTCCCGCAGGTACACCGGTTTGCCGTCCCGGTCGTTGCCCAGCGGCTCGCTACTGATGTCGATGCGCACCGTGCCGGCCAGGGCATAGGCGACCACCAATGGCGGTGAGGCCAGCCAGTTGGTCTTCACCAGTGGATGCACTCGACCTTCGAAGTTGCGGTTGCCCGACAAGACCGAGGCCACGGTGAGATCGGCTTTCTGAATGGCTTTTTCGATGGGGTCCGGCAACGGCCCGGAGTTGCCGATGCAGGTGGTGCAACCATAGCCCACCAGGTCGAAACCGAGTTTATCCAAGTATTCGGTCAGGCCGGCCGCGTTGTAGTAATCGGTGACCACCTTGGAGCCCGGCGCCAGGGAGCTCTTGACCCAAGGCTTGCGAACCAAGCCTTTTTCCACGGCTTTTTTCGCCAGCAGCCCGGCGGCCATCATGACGCTGGGGTTGGAGGTGTTGGTGCACGAGGTGATCGCAGCAATCACCACCGCGCCGTTTTTCAGGCGATGGGTGTGGCCTTCGTATTCGTACTCGGCTTCGCCTACCTGGTCGGCGTTGCCCACCGCGACGCCACCGCCGCCTTCCCTTTCCAGGCGGCCTTCTTCCTTACTGGTGGGTTTGACCTGCAACCCCAGGAAGTCGCTGACGGCCTGGCCGACATTCGGCAGCGAGACCCGGGCCGGAGGGCGTTTAGGGCCGGCGAGGCTGGCCTAGACGCTGCCGATGTCCAGTTCCAGCGTGTCGGTGAACACCGGTTCCTGGCCGGGCAGACGCCACAGGCCCTGGGCCTTGCAATAGGCCTCCACCAGCTTCACGGTGTCAGCCGGACGCCCGGACAGGCGCAGGTAGTCCAGGGTCACCTCGTCCACCGGGAAGAACCCGCAGGTGGCGCCGTATTCCGGGGCCATGTTGGCGATGGTGGCGCGGTCGGCCAAGGGCAGGTCGGCCAGACCGTCGCCATAGAACTCGACGAATTTGCCCACCACGCCTTTCTTGCGCAGCATCTGCGTGACGGTCAGCACCAGGTCGGTGGCGGTGATGCCTTCGCGCAGCTTGCCGACGAGTTTGAAGCCAACGACTTCGGGAATCAGCATCGACACCGGTTGACCCAGCATCGCTGCTTCCGCCTCGATCCCCCCGACGCCCCAGCCCAGTACGCCGAGGCCATTGATCATGGTGGTGTGGGAGGCGGTGCCCACCAGGGTGTCCGGGAAGGCGTAGGTGCGGCCGTCCTCTTCTTTGGTCCACACGGTGCGCCCCAGGTATTCGAGGTTGACCTGGTGACAGATGCCGGTGCCCGGCGGCACCACGCTGAAGTTGTCGAAGGCGCTCTGGCCCCAGCGCAGGAAGGCGTAGCGTTCGCCGTTGCGCTGCATTTCGATGTCGACGTTCTGCTCGAACGCCTGGCTGCTGGCGAACTTGTCCACCATCACCGAGTGGTCGATCACCAAGTCCACGGGGGACAGCGGGTTGATCCGCTGGGGGTCGCCGCCGGCCTTTTCCACAGCGGCGCGCATGGCGGCCAGGTCGACTACGGCGGGCACGCCGGTGAAATCTTGCATCAGCACCCGTGCGGGGCGGTATTGGATCTCGCGGTCGGAGCGGCGCTCCTTGAGCCAACCGGCCAGGGCCTTGAGGTCGGCGCCGGTGACGGTTTTTTCATCTTCCCAGCGCAGCAGGTTTTCCAGCAGCACCTTCAAGGACATGGGCAGTTTGTCGAGGTCGCCCAGGCTTCGGGCGGCATCCGGCAGGCTGAAATAGTGGTAGGTCCTGGCGTCGACTTGCAGTGTTTTAAGGGTTTTCAGGCTATCGAGGGACGGCATTGAAATCACTCCTTTGAGTCCGCACGGCTACGGACTGACGGAACGGACAGAGCCTTTAACCTAGCCCTGTTTTAAGCGTATGACTAATCACTGGACTCTATTGCAAGGTTCGCGGTTCCGAACTCCGCTATCATGCGGCGGTTTTCGTGACAGGCTTTGCTACGGAGTTTCAATGAACACGCTTTTTATGCACTGCCGGCCGGGCTTCGAAGGCGAGGTCTGTTCCGAGATCGCCGAACATGCGGCTCGGCTCAACGTGGCCGGCTATGCCAAGGCCAAGCCGGCCAGCGCCTGCGCCGAATTTGTCTGCACGCAAGAGGACGGCGCCGAACGGCTGATGCGTGGGCAGCGTTTTGCCGAGCTGATTTTCCCGCGCCAGTGGGCGCGGGGCACGTTCATTGACTTGCCGGAAACCGACCGTATCAGCGTCATCCTGGCCCACATGAGCGGCTTCCCGGTCTGTGGCAGCTTGTGGCTGGAGGTGGTCGACACCAATGACGGCAAGGAACTGTCGAACTTCTGCAAGAAATTCGAAGGCCCGCTGCGCAAGGCGTTGAGCGGGGCCGGCAAGTTGGTGGACGATCCGCGCAAGCCGCGCCTGCTGCTGACCTTCAAGAGTGGCCGCGAAGTCTTCCTGGGCCTGGCGGACGCGGATAACTCGGCAATGTGGCCGATGGGCATCCCGCGCCTCAAGTTCCCCCGGGAGGCGCCAAGCCGCTCCACCCTCAAGCTCGAAGAAGCCTGGCACCATTTCATCCCCCGGGACCAGTGGGACGAGCGCCTGCACAGTGACATGCCGGGCGTGGACCTCGGCGCCGCGCCGGGCGGTTGGACCTGGCAACTGGTCAACCGCGGCATGCTGGTGACGGCCATCGACAACGGCCCGATGGCCGAAAGCCTGATGGATACCGGCCTGGTGCAGCACTTGATGGCGGACGGCTTCACGTTCAAGCCCAAGCAGCCGGTGGATTGGATGGTCTGCGACATCGTCGAAAAGCCCGCGCGCAACGCGGCGATGCTGGAGGAGTGGATTGGCGAAGGGCATTGCCGCGAGGCTGTGGTCAACCTCAAGCTGCCTATGAAACAGCGTTATGCCGAGGTGAAACGCCTGCTCGAGCGCATTGTCGAGGGTTTCAAGGCCCGGGGTATCCAGGTCGAGATCGGTTGCAAGCAGCTGTACCACGACCGCGAGGAAGTGACGTGCCATCTGCGGCGGCTGGATACCAAAAAGCCGAAGTCCCGCTGAAACATGTAGCGAGCTTTTGTGGCGAGGGAGCTTGCTCCCGCTGGGTTGCGAAGCAACCCCAATGCCTTGTTGGGCTCCAAAGAGCGACGACTGCTTCGCAGCCGAGCGGGAGCAAGCTCCCTCGCCACAGGGCTGATGTACATTTGTTAAGAGCGCCGGCATTGCGCGACAATACCGGCCAGTTTCAGGAGTAGAACATGAGTGAAATGAACGACACGCCGGTCGACGGCACACTGGATGCCACGGGCCTCAATTGCCCGGAACCGGTGATGATGCTGCACCAGCACATCCGTGACCTGGCCCCCGGTGGCCTGTTGAAAGTCATCGCCACCGATCCCTCGACTCGCCGCGACATCCCCAAGTTTTGCGTGTTCCTGGATCACGAACTGGTGGCCCAGCAGGAAGCGGCTGGCACCTACCTCTACTGGATCCGCAAGAAACTCGCTTAATCCGTCGAGCGGTTGACGCGGATCTGCTTGCGCGCGCTGCGTGTCAGGCGGATCGACAACATCAGCGCCGCGCAGCTCAGGCCTACGATCAGGCCTTGCCACAACCCGCTCGGGCCGCTGGCCGCGCCGAGCCAGTCGGTCAGGCCCAGCGCGTAGCCCACCGGCAGACCGATGCCCCAATAGGCGAACAGGGTCAGGATCATCGTCACCCGGGTGTCCTGGTAGCCGCGCAACGCGCCTGCCGCCGTGACCTGGATCGCATCGGAAAACTGGAACAGCGCCGCGTAGACGATCAGCATCGACGCCACTTCGATCACCACCGGGTCGGCGGTATAGATCGCCGCGATAGGCCCGCGCAGTGCGAACATCAGGCTCGCCGACAGGCAGGCGTACGCCAGGGCCGTGCCCATGCCCACCCCGGCGGCAAAGCGCGCTTCACGGGGCTGGCGACGGCCCAAGGCCTGGCCGACCCGCACCGTGACAGCCATACCCAGGGAGTAGGGGATCATGAACACCAGGGAGCTGAAGTTCAGCGCGATCTGGTGCCCGGCAACCACCGTGGCCCCGAGGCTGCCGATCAGCAGCGCGATCACCGCGAAAATACTCGACTCGGCGAACACCGCGATGCCAATCGGCAGGCCGATGCCCAGCAGGCGCTTGATCACTGTCCATTGCGGCCAGTCGAAACGGCTGAACAACCGACTCGACTGATAGGCCGGTGCCCAACGGGCCCAACCGGCCATGCCCAGGGCCATGAACCACATCACGATGGCCGTGGCCCAGCCGCAACCGACGCCGCCCATGGCGGGTACGCCCAGGTGCCCGTAGATGAAGATGTAATTGAGCGGAATGTTCAATGCCAGCCCGCACAGCCCCAGCACCATTGCCGGTCGCGTGCGGCCCAGGCCATCGCTGAAGCAGCGCAGCACGTGATACAGCGCCACGGCCGGCAGGCCCGTGCCGATGCCGCGCAGGTATTCCATGCAGGGGCCGATCAATTCGGGATCGACCTTCATGATGTGCAGGATTGGTTCGGCGCTGAACAGCGCCAGGGTCGCGAGCAACCCCACAACCAGCGCCAGCCACAGTGCCTGGCGCACCAGCGGCCCGATTTCGTCGAACGTGCCGGCACCGAAGCGCTGGGCCACTTTTGGCGTGGTCGCCAGCAACGTGCCGGTCATCAGCAGGAACACCGGTACCCAGATCGAGTTGCCCAGGGCTACTGCCGCCAAGTCCCGTGGGCCGACCCGACCGGCCATCACCGCGTCGACAAAGCCCATGGCGGTGGTTGCCAGTTGCGCCACCATGATCGGCACGGCCAAGGCCAGCAGGGTCTTGAATTCCAGACGCACCCGGGCCGGGCGGGAAAGGGTGGCAGGAGAGTCGATGACAGGATTCACAGGCGAAGCGTCCGAGAGAAATTAGCGCAAGGCGGCGAATTCTACGCCTTGACGCTGTGGTCAGGAAAAAAGCTGTGTTGTGGATTTGTAATCGCTTTCTCAGTCGTGCGGATGCTGTTGTGGCGAGGGAGCTTGCTCCCGCTCGACTGCGCTGTAGGAGCTGTCGAGCGAAGCGAGGCTGCGATCTTTCCTAGGTCAGTTGAGTATCAAGCGAAAGAACAAAAGATCGCAGGCTTCGCCAGCTCCTACGCAGCCGAGCGGGAGCAAGCTCCCTCGCCACAATTTAGTTCACTGAGGCAAGGACTGGCCCATCGAGGCGAGGAACGCCTACACTGCCCCTCCCGCCAAAGGAGCTCTGCCATGCTGATCGTCGCCGACGAAAACATCCCCCTGCTTGATGCGTTTTTCCAAGGGTTCGGCGAAATCCGCCGGGTGCCGGGCCGGGGAATCGACCGGACGATGGTCGAGCAAGCCGATGTGCTGCTGGTGCGTTCGGTCAGCCAAGTCAATCGGGCGCTGCTGGAGGGTAGCAAGGTACGCTTCGTCGGCACATGCACCATCGGCACCGATCACCTGGACCTGGATTATCTGGCCGAGGCCGGTATCCACTGGGCCAGCGCACCCGGTGGCAACGCCCGTGGCGTGGTGGACTACGTGCTGGGCAGCCTGATGACCCTGGCGGAAATCGAAGGCTTGGCGCTCGCGCAGCGGACCTTCGGCGTGGTCGGCGCAGGGCAGGTGGGCGGGCGGTTGATCGAACTGCTCAAGGGCCTGGGCTGGACCGTCAAGGTCTGCGATCCGCCGCGTCAGGCCGTTGAGGGCGGCGATTATGTGAGCCTGGAACAGATCATCGAGCAGTGCGATGTGATCAGCCTGCACACCCCGTTGACCCGCGACGGCGAGCAACCGACCTGGCACCTGTTCGACGAAGCGCGCCTGAACCAGCTCAAGCCCGGCACCTGGCTGATCAATGCGGCCCGCGGTCCGGTGATCGACAATGCCGCGTTGCGCGAGGTGTTGTTGGAGCGCGAAGACCTGCAAGCGGTGCTGGATGTCTGGGAGCAGGAGCCCACCGTGGACGTGGACCTGGCAGACTGATGCGTGATCGCCACCCCGCACATTGCCGGGTACAGTCTTGATGGCCGCCAGCGTGGCACGGCCCAGATCTACCAGGCTTTATGCGCGTTCCTGGAACAGCCGGTTGAAGTCCGCCTCAGCGACCTGTTGCCTCGGCCGTGGCTGGGGGGCATCATCCTGGACGCCGAAGCCGACCCGGCCTGGGCCTTGGCGGCGCTGTGCCGGAGCGTGTACGACCCCCGTGGCGACGATGCGAACTTCCGTCGCAGCCTGGTGGGCACCGTCGACGAGCAACGCAGTGCGTTCGATGCCTTGCGCAAGCACTACCCGCCACGCCGGGAAATCGATAGCTTGAAGGTGCGTATCGAAGGGTCGTCGGCGGCCTTGCAACAGATCGTGACTGCGCTGGGTGCCACCACCCTTTAAGGGCGGTGCGTTCTTGTGGCGAGGGAGCTTGCTCCCGCTCGGCTGCGCTGTAGGAGCTGTCGAGCGAAGCGAGGCTGCGATCTTTTCATCGGCCGCTTGAGTTCCAAGTAAAAGATCAAAGGATCGCAGGCTTCGCCAGCTCCTACACCGCCCAACGGGAGCAAGCTCCCTCGCCACAAGAGCCTGGTCACAGAAGCCTGCAAAATCAACCGGCATAAAAAACCCGACATCAAGGTCGGGTTCAATCGAGACGGGCTGTATCACTTTTGTTCGGCAGGCTTGACCAGTCGTTTTTCCAGCTCGCCGCAGGCTTTGCGGATCATGTCTTCGGTGATCGGTACTTCGCGCCCTTGTTCATCGATGAACGAGCAGCCCAGAGACTGGTCCGGTTGCGTGCGGATTACTTGAATCTTGTCGTCGCTGCTGTGTTGCAAGGACATGGCCTGTCTCCTCATCAGGTTGTGTGCCTACTTTAATGTCGCCAGGTGACCGAGCCATGACACTCCTTGTAGGTTCATGGCGACACCTCCACTCAATCAGAAATACGGTTGCGTTTCCAGCCAGACTTTAGACCGATAACATCTAGCTGCTAGTCGTGGTGGTCATATTTAACCTGACTCATTCTGATTCAACCGGGTTCCGCTGCGTTTCGACCGCGCGGGCCGGCCTTTTCCCGCTGCATTATCGGACGCCTTTGATGCTTTCTTCCCGACATCGCCGTGCCATACGCCTGGCCAGCGGCTTCATCGCCCCTTATCGCAAACAAGTCGCCGGCGCGTTGCTGGCCTTGATTGTTACCGCCGGCATTACCTTGTCCATGGGCCAAGGCATCCGCTTGCTGGTGGACCAGGGCTTCATGACCCGCTCGCCACACTTGCTCAATCAATCCATCGGCCTGTTCATGGTGCTGGTGGTGGGGCTGGCGATCGGTACGTTTGCACGTTTTTACTGGGTGTCCTGGATCGGTGAGCGGGTGGTGGCCGATATCCGGCGGCAGGTCTTCAACCATCTGGTGTACTTGCACCCAGGCTTTTACGAAAACAACCGCAGTTCGGAAATCCAGTCACGGCTGACCACTGACACGACGTTGCTGCAATCGGTGATCGGTTCGTCGCTGTCGTTGTTTTTGCGCAAGGCCCTGATGGTGGTGGGCGGTATCGTGTTGCTGTTTATCACTAATCCCAAGCTGACCAGCATCGTGGTGATTGCCTTGCCGCTGGTATTGGCGCCCATCCTGATCTTCGGTCGACGAGTGCGCAGCTTGTCACGTGAGAGCCAGGACCGTGTTGCCGACGTCGGCAGCTATGTCTCCGAAACCCTCGGCCAGATCAAGACCGTGCAGGCCTACAACCATCAGGTCCAGGACGAACAACGTTTTTCCGTGACGGTGGAGCAGGCCTTCGACACCGCTCGCAAGCGCATCGCCCAGCGGGCCTGGCTGATCACCTTGGTGATCGTGCTCGTGCTGGGGGCCGTGGGGGTGATGCTCTGGGTCGGTGGCATGGATGTGATCGCCGGGCGGATTTCCGGTGGCGAGCTGGCGGCGTTCGTGTTCTACAGCCTGATCGTCGGCAGTGCCTTCGGGACCCTGAGCGAAGTGATCGGCGAGTTGCAGCGGGCGGCCGGTGCGGCAGAGCGTATAGCCGAGCTGCTGCGTTCGGAGAACATCATCCAGCCGCCGGCCACGGGCCTGGTGACCTTGCCGGTGCGGGTCCGCGGCGATCTGCGCCTTGATGGCGTGCGTTTTTCCTATCCGTCCCGGCCGGACAGTTATGCGGTCGACGGTCTCGACCTGAGCGTCAAGGCCGGCGAGACCCTGGCCCTTGTCGGGCCTGCCGGTGCGGGCAAGTCGACTGTCTACGACTTGCTGTTGCGTTTCTATGATCCGGTGCAAGGGCAGATCCTGATCGACGACGTGCCGTTGACCCAACTCGCTCCGCTGGACCTGCGCCGGCACTTTGCCTTGGTTTCACAGAATCCGGCGCTGTTTTTCGGCACGGTCGAAGAGAACATTCGTTACGGCAATCCCCAGGCGACGCCCGAGCAGGTGCGCGAGGCGGCGCAGATCGCCCATGCCCATGACTTCATCGAAAAAATGCCTGATGGCTACCAGACTCACCTGGGCGACGGCGGCCTGGGCTTGTCCGGCGGCCAGTGCCAACGCCTGGCCATCGCCCGCGCCTTGCTGGTGGACGCACCGATCCTGCTGCTGGACGAAGCCACCAGCGCCCTCGATGCGCAAAGCGAACACCTTATCCAGCAAGCCTTGCCGAGCTTGATGAAAAACCGCACCACCCTGGTCATTGCCCATCGCCTGGCCACGGTGAAAAACGCCGACCGGATCGCGGTGATGGACCAGGGTAAGGTGGTTGCTGTGGGCACTCATCAGGAGCTTGTCGCCAGCAATGCGCTGTATGCGCGGTTGGCGGCGTTGCAGTTCAATCAGCACGGCGAGGATGTTTAGTGAGTTTGATGTGTTGAGATCAATGTGGGAGCGAGCCTGCTCGCGATAGCGGCTGATCAGCAACAAAGATGCTGACTGTCACACCGCTATCGCGAGCAGGCTCGCTCCCACAGGGATCAGCAACCGACCCAGTAACCGAGCAAAAAAATGCCCGCTTCCTTCGAGGCGGGCATTTTTTCTTCTCAAGAACAGCTTGCGCTAATACTCACTGATCATCGAAATACCGCTCATGCCAGTCCACCAGCGGTTGCGGTGAGTTGAGCTTCTGGCCGTAGATCACCGAATATGACAACACGTTCTGCACGTATTGGCGGGTTTCGTCGAATGGAATACTTTCCACCCAGACGTCGAAGCTCAGGTGATCGGCACCGCGCAACCATTGGCGCACGCGACCGGGGCCGGCGTTGTAGGCCGCCGAGGCGAGGACTCGGTTGCCGTTGAACTGGCTGTGAACCTGGCTCAGGTAGGCCGCGCCCAACTGGATGTTCTTGTCCGGGTTCAAGACTTGTTGAGGGGAGGCCAGGGGAATGCTGAACTTGCGCGCGGTTTCCTTGGCGGTGCCAGGCATCAGTTGCATCAGACCGGCGGCGCCGACGCTGGAGCGGGCGTCGTCCATGAAGGCGCGTTCCTGGCGAGTGATTGCGAACACCCAGCTCGAATGCAGGCCACGCACCTTGGCTTCGCGCACCAGGGTGTCGCGGTGGGCCATCGGGAAACGGATGTCCAGGTCGTCCCAGTACTTGGCCTGGCTGATGGTGCGAATGGCCGGGAAATACCATTTCAGGTCATAGGCCAGTTTCGCCTGGGCGACCATTTCGTCCCGGTTGAAATGCCGGCTGACGTGATACCACTCGCGGCGTCCGTCCACGATGTCCCCACGGGCATGAAACTCCAGCGCCCGGCGCACGCCCGGTGTGTTGCGCACCTTATTGATCAGCGCCTGGCTCATCACCAGTGGCTTGTTGACGAGGGAATACGGCGACTGGGAGCGGTCGGCGGCCAGGAACCCATAGAAGTCCCGCTCACGGGCCAGGTGCTTGTAGAGCGCCAGGGCCTCGGGGTTTTGCGGCTGCGCCAGCTCCAGCGTACGGGCTTGCCAGTAGCGCCAGCGGTTGGTGCTGGCCAGCGACTCGGGCAGGCGGCGGGTCAGTTGGTAGGCATCGTCCCAACGGGCCAGGCGCAGCAGCAGGCGCAAGCGCCACTCCGAAACGGTGTCGTCGCGCAGTTCCGGGTCGTATTTGGTCATCACGTCCAAGGCGCGGCTGTCGAAGCGCTTGGCCAGGGTCAAGCCGATTTCCCGGGCAATCGCGACTTTTTCATCCCGGGAAAAATGCATGGTGCTGGCGTAGCCATCCAGCAGCGTCATGGCTTTTTCCGGATCCTGGCGGGCCAGGCGACGCAGGCCGAGGCTGACGATATCGGACATCGGTTCATCGGCCGGGCTGAAACGCGAGGGTTGGTTGAGCAGCTCAGGTTTCTGCGCCACGTCCACCAGCAACTTGCCACGGGGGGCGAGGGTGGTCAGGCCGCTGACCAGGCTGTTGGCCAGCGGATAATTGCGCGCCTGGGCAGCCAGCTTGGTGCGCTCCCAGCGTTTCTGCTCGGTCAACTGGCCTTGGGATGCCCATAGGCCGAACAACGCGTCGCAGGCCTGGGGCTGTGACTTGCCGGTGAGCCAGAGCTTTTCGGCATTGGCATAGCCTTCGGCCTTAAGGCCATGGCTGAGCTGGTACTGAGCGTTGAGGCAGTCCAGTTCGGTGAAGTTGAGCTTGGGGTCGTAATACTTGACGAAGGTCGCCCAATCGCCGCGCTCGGCCAGCCAGCGTAACCAACGCAGCTTCATCCAGTTGGCCTGGGGCAGGTCACCGTGCTCGGCGAGGAATTTTTCGATTTCGGCGTTGCTGGCGCTCTTGAGGCGAGCGGTCAGTTCGTCGTAGGCCAGGTACGGCTCCAGCGGGTAATCGCGCAAGGCCTGGCTGTAGCGAAAGTAAGGGCCGGAATCACCCTTGGCCAAGGCCCGCTTGGCCTCGTTGTAATACTGGCGCTGAGTGGAAATATCCACCGCCTGAGCGGATTGAACGGCAGTGGCACATACAAAAAGACACGATAAAACACTGAAAAGGCGACTGCGCATGAGACGTCCGGGCAGAAAAAACATGACAAGCCCAAGGGTTAACCCAGGGTAACTGTCTGTAGCTTAGCCTTTTGCCAGCAGCCGGCGAAAGCTTTGCAGGGCTGTCGGTGCAAGTTCGCAACATTTGTCGTGCAGAGTGCTTCAGTGGCGAAATTGGCGGACCCTTGAGGCCTCATCTCAGGTAGAATGCGCGCCCGGTTTTTGGAGAAGCTCATGACCCTGCTCAAATTCAGCGATGTGTCCCTTGCTTTCGGCGCTATGCCGTTGTTGGACAAGGTGTCCTGGCAGATCGCCCGTGGTGAGCGGGTGTGCATCATCGGCCGCAACGGCACTGGCAAGTCCAGCATGATGAAGCTGGTCAAGGGCGATCAAAAGCCTGACGACGGCTCGGTCTGGCGTGCGCCGGGCCTGAAGATCGGCGAATTGCCCCAGGAATTGCCGGTGGCCGACGAGCGGACCGTGTTCGACGTGGTTGCCGAAGGCCTGGACGGTGTCGGCGCGCTGTTGGCCGAGTATCACCATCTGAGCCAGAACATCGTCACCGACGCCGACCTGGACAAGTTGATGCACGTGCAGCACGACCTCGAGGCCCGCGACGGCTGGCGTCTGCAGCAACTGGTCGACAGCACCCTGAGCCGCCTGCAATTGCCGGCCGACAAGACCCTCGCCGAGTTGTCCGGCGGTTGGCGTCGCCGCGTCCTGCTGGCCCAGGCCCTGGTCTCCGAGCCCGACCTGCTGCTGCTCGACGAACCGACCAACCACCTGGACATCGGCGCCATCGCCTGGCTTGAAGAAGCCCTGAAGGACTTCCAGGGGGCGGTGCTGTTCATCACCCACGACCGTTCCTTCCTGCAGAACCTGGCGACGCGCATCCTTGAACTGGACCGCGGCGGCCTGATCGATTGGAACGGCGACTACGCCAGCTTCCTGGTGCACAAGGAAGCGGCGCTGGCGGCGGAAGAAACCGCCAATGCCCTGTTCGATAAGAAACTGGCCCAGGAAGAAGTCTGGATTCGCCAGGGCATCAAGGCTCGTCGCACCCGCAACGAAGGCCGAGTGCGGGCCCTCAAGGCCTTGCGCGTTGAGCGCAGCGAGCGCCGTGAACGTACCGGCAAGGCCAATATCCAGTTGGATACTGCCGACAAGTCCGGCAAGCAGGTGATGGTCCTTGAGAACGTGAGCTTTGCCCACCCTGGCGGCCCGTTCCTGATCAAGGACTTCTCCATGGTCCTGCAGCGTGGCGATCGCATCGGTTTGCTAGGGGCCAACGGCACCGGCAAGACGACTTTGCTCAAGCTGATGCTTGGCGGCCTGGTGCCGACCAATGGCAAGGTGGAGGAGGGTACGAAGATCGACGTTGCCTACTTCGACCAGTTGCGTCATCAGTTGGACCTGGAAAAGACCGTGATCGACAACGTGGCCGAAGGCCGCGATTTCATCGACATCGATGGCCAGAGCCGTCACGTGTTGAGCTACCTCGGCGATTTCCTGTTCAGTCCACAGCGTGCCCGTACGCCGGTCAAGGCGCTGTCGGGCGGTGAGCGCGCCCGTCTGTTGCTGGCCAAGCTGTTCAGCAAGCCAGCGAACCTGCTGGTGCTCGACGAACCGACCAACGACCTGGACGTGGAAACCCTGGAGTTGCTGGAAGAAGTGCTGTTGACCTTCAACGGCACCGTCCTGATGGTCAGTCACGACCGGGCATTCCTCGACAACGTGGTCACCAGCACCCTGGTGTTCGAAGGCGAAGGCCTGGTGCGTGAATACGTCGGTGGTTATCAGGACTGGCTGCGCCAGGGCGGCTCGCCGCGTCTGCTTGGGGTCACCGAGAGCAAGTCCGGCAAGGCCGACCTGAATTCGGCGGTGGTCAAGGCCGAGCCCGCGCCGGTTGCCGCCGCAGCTCCGGCCCCCGCGAAGAAAAAGCTCAGCTACAAACTGCAGCGCGAGCTGGAGGCTCTGCCGGGCGATATCGATGCGAAGGAGCAGCAGATCGCCGCGGTGGAAGCCGAAATGGCCGACGCCGGGTTCTACCAGCGGCCTGCTGCCGAAACCGCCAAGGTTATCGCGCAGTTGGAACAACTGCAGGCCGAGCTGGATGCATTGGTCGAGCGCTGGGCCGAGCTGGACGCTTGATCCATTGAGATAAGAAACCAATCCCTGTGGGAGCGAGCCTGCTCGCGATAGCGGTCGATCAGCGCCATTGGGCTTGGCTGACACACCGCTTTCGCGCGCAGGCTCGCTCCCACAGGGGTATATGGCTCAGGTGCGCTTGACCAAGTGCACCGCCAGCACATCGCAAGGCGCGCCATGCAGCACATCGTTGGCAGTCGAGCCCAGCAGCAACGCCAGGCCATGGCGACCATGGCTGCCGACGACAATCAGGTCGCAACCCTGTTCCTTGGCCAGGTGATGGATCTCCTGGCGTGGCTGGCCGTAGGTCAAGTGGCTGAACTCCTTCTTCAGGGCCGGGTATTTCACGATCAGTCGGTCAAGGCGTTCCTTGGCCTGGTCGAATTGCTGCTGCTGCAACTGGGAAAGGTCCATCGGCACGTCGCCGCCGAAGGCCATGGCCATTGGTTCGACGATATGCACCAGCGACAGCTGGGTGTCTCGGCCTTCGCAAAGGGCGAGGGCGCGCTTGACGACCGGATCGCATTCTTCAGTGAGGTCAACGGCGACCAGAACGTGGTTGTAGTACATGGAAGGCACTCCAGAGAATTGCGATACGGTAAGTATGGCTGGTTTCAAGCGCATTGACGGCGACCTGGGTCAATGGCTCATCAGAATCGGGGAGTACGAATATGACGGTCTGGATAGTGCTGTCAATCCTGTTGGTGGTGTTAAGTCCATTGGCATGGTTGCGTCCGTCCCGTGTACAGAGCGGTCGCATGGCCCTGCGCATGGAAGCGCGACGCCTGGGCCTGGCCATGCAACTGGCGCCACAGGAGTGGCCGCACTGGCTCGGCCAGCAGCCGCCAAACCCCTGTGCCCAGTACTATCGGCCTCGGCGAGGCAACCAGCCGGCCTGTTGGAGCTATTGGCAAACGGCACCGGGCGTCTGGGCCAATCAGTGGCGGGAAGTCTGCCAGGATGAGTCCTTGCTCAATCATTTCGAAAAATTGCCGGCCAACGTCTACAAAGTCGAAGCCGACCGGCAAATGATTGCGGTGTACGGGGGCGAAAAAGGCGAAGCCAGTGTTTTGCAAGACATTGCCAGCACGCTCAAGGCGCTGGCCTGAGCGACTTTGGCTGCGTAGGAGCTGTCGAGCGAAGCGAGGCTGCGATCTTTGCCCTGGCCATTGGGTCTCAAGTGAAAGATCAAAAGATCGTCCGAACGCGGCCCGAGCCTTCGGCAGCTCCTACTGGCATAAAAAAGCCCGACAGTTTCATCGGGCGGTTGGCCAGGCAGGCCGGTAATCCATCTCGTGTCGGGGCGTGCGTTCGCAGCGCCCTTCGTTCCTGAAATTTCAATCGCGCTCCCGACAGCGTAGTCGGCTGGACCCGATATGTCTGGAATTAGGGCGATTTTTCTAATGATTGATCCTATGAATAGCTGCACATGCGGCGCCGTGTTGCGGATCCGTACGGTACGGAAATGACCGTAAAGTCGCGTTCTCGCCCGTGTTTAGGGCGATTGACAATTGTCGGAAATTCCGTGAAGGTGACGTACCCAAATCAAACGGGCGTATGAATTGAGCGTTTGTATTTTCAGAACGCTCCTACAGACCCCGACTATCGCGTTGACGGGTGTGCCTGGCGGATTGGCGTAGCATCGACGGTAACGTCAGTGTCGAACCAGTGGCCAGCGTCCAACGTGTACTGTTCAGCTTCCATATCGTGGAGATCAGTTGATGATTTACGAAGGTAAAGCCATCACGGTTAAGGCTCTTGAAAGTGGCATCGTCGAACTGAAATTCGACCTCAAGGGTGAGTCCGTCAACAAGTTCAACCGTCTAACCCTGAATGAATTGCGTCAGGCCGTAGACACTATCAAGGCAGATGCTTCGATCAAGGGTGTGATCGTCAGCAGCGGCAAGGACGTGTTCATCGTCGGTGCCGACATCACCGAATTCGTCGACAACTTCAAGCTGCCCGATGCCGAACTGATCGCTGGCAACCTCGAAGCCAACCGTATTTTCAGCGACTTCGAAGACCTCAACGTACCGACCGTCGCGGCCATCAACGGCATCGCCCTGGGTGGCGGCCTGGAGATGTGCCTGGCGGCGGATTACCGCGTCATGGCCACCACGGCCAAGATCGGCCTGCCGGAAGTCAAGCTGGGTATCTACCCGGGCTTCGGCGGTACCGTGCGCCTGCCGCGCCTGATCGGTGCCGACAATGCCATCGAGTGGATTGCCGCCGGCAAGGAAAACCGTGCCGAAGACGCACTGAAAGTCGGCGCCGTGGATGCGGTGGTCGAACCTGGCAAGCTCCAGGAAGCGGCCCTTGAAACCATCAAGCGCGCCATCAGCGGCGAGTTCGACTACAAGGCCAAGCGCCAGCCGAAGCTGGAAAAGCTCAAGCTCAACGCCATCGAACAAATGATGGCCTTCGAAACCGCCAAGGGTTTCGTGGCCGGACAAGCTGGCCCGAACTACCCGGCGCCGGTCGAAGCGATCAAGACTATCCAGAAAGCCGCAAGCTTCGGTCGCGACAAGGCCTTGGAAGTCGAGGCCGCCGGCTTCGTCAAGCTGGCCAAGACCTCGGCTGCGCAAAGCCTGATCGGCCTGTTCCTCAACGACCAGGAACTGAAGAAAAAGGCCAAGGCCTACGACGAAATCGCCCGTGACGTGAAGCAGGCCGCCGTGCTCGGCGCCGGCATCATGGGCGGCGGCATCGCCTACCAGTCGGCGTCCAAGGGCACGCCGATCCTGATGAAGGACATCAACGAACACGGGATCGAGCAGGGCCTGGCCGAAGCCGCCAAGCTGCTGGTCGGTCGCGTCGACAAGGGGCGCATGACCGCCGCGAAGATGGCCGAAGTGCTCAACGGCATTCGTCCGACGCTGTCCTATGGCGATTTCGGCCATGTCGACCTGGTGGTCGAAGCGGTTGGCGAGAACCCGAAGGTCAAGCAGGCGGTACTGGCTGAAGTCGAAGACAAGGTCAAGGAGGACACCATCCACGCCTCGAACACCTCAACCATCTCCATCTCGCTGCTGGCCAAGGCCCTCAAGCGTCCGGAGAACTTCGTCGGCATGCACTTCTTCAACCCGGTGCACATGATGCCGCTGGTGGAAGTGATCCGTGGCGAGAAGTCCAGTGAGCTGGCTGTTGCCACCACCGTGGCCTACGCCAAGAAAATGGGCAAGAACCCGATCGTCGTCAACGATTGCCCGGGTTTCCTGGTCAACCGCGTGCTGTTCCCATACTTCGGCGGTTTCGCCAAGCTGGTCAGCGCCGGTGTGGACTTCGTGCGCATCGACAAGATCATGGAAAAATTCGGCTGGCCGATGGGCCCGGCGTACCTGATGGACGTGGTCGGCATCGACACCGGCCACCACGGTCGCGACGTCATGGCTGAAGGCTTCCCGGACCGCATGAAAGACGACCGTCGTTCGGCTGTCGACGTGCTCTACGAAGCCAAGCGCCTGGGCCAGAAGAATGGTAAGGGCTTCTACGCCTACGAGACCGACAAGCGCGGCAAGCAGAAGAAAGTCGCCGATGCGTCGGTGCTGGAAGTGCTCAAGCCGATCGTCTACGAGCAGCGCGACGTCACCGACGAGGACATCATCAACTGGATGATGATCCCGCTGTGCCTCGAAACCGTGCGTTGCCTGGAAGACGGCATTGTCGAAACCGCCGCCGAAGCCGACATGGGTCTGGTCTACGGTATCGGTTTCCCTCCATTCCGTGGCGGTGCGCTGCGTTACATCGATTCGATCGGTGTGGCCGAGTTCGTTGCCCTGGCTGACCAGTACGCTGATCTGGGCGCGCTGTACCACCCGACCGCGAAGCTGCGTGAAATGGCCAAGAACGGCCAACGCTTCTTCGGTTAAGCGCCCAACGACTAGAGCGAGAGAACATTTTATGAGCTTGAATCCTAGAGACGTCGTGATCGTCGACTTCGGTCGTACGCCGATGGGCCGCTCCAAGGGCGGCATGCACCGCAACACCCGCGCCGAAGACATGTCGGCGCACCTGATCAGCAAGCTGCTGGAGCGCAACGTCAAGGTCGACCCCAACGAAGTCGAAGACGTGATCTGGGGCTGTGTGAACCAGACCCTGGAGCAGGGCTGGAACATCGCCCGCATGGCCTCGCTGATGACCCAGATTCCTCACACCGCGGCCGGCCAGACCGTCAGTCGCCTGTGTGGTTCGTCCATGAGCGCGCTGCACACCGCCGCCCAGGCGATCATGACCGGCAACGGCGATGTGTTCGTCGTCGGTGGTGTCGAGCACATGGGCCACGTGAGCATGATGCACGGCGTCGATCCGAACCCGCACATGTCGCTGTACGCGGCCAAGGCCTCGGGCATGATGGGCCTGACTGCGGAAATGCTGGGCAAGATGCACGGCATCAGCCGCGAACAGCAGGACGCCTTTGGCGTGCGTTCCCACCAGCTCGCCCACAAGGCGACCGTGGAAGGCAAGTTCAAGGACGAGATCATCCCGATGCAGGGCTATGACGAGAATGGCTTCCTGAAGCTGTTCGACTACGACGAAACCATTCGTCCGGAAACCACCCTGGAAAGCCTGGCGGCCCTGAAGCCGGCCTTCAATCCGAAGGGTGGCACCGTGACAGCTGGCACTTCATCGCAGATCACCGACGGTGCCTCGTGCATGATCGTGATGTCGGCCCAGCGTGCCCAGGACCTGGGTATCCAGCCGATGGCAGTGATTCGTTCGATGGCCGTGGCGGGTGTGGACCCGGCGATCATGGGCTATGGTCCAGTACCGGCCACGCAGAAAGCCTTGAAGCGTGCAGGCCTGAGTATCGCCGATATCGACTTCTTCGAGCTCAACGAAGCTTTCGCCGCACAGGCCCTGCCGGTGCTGAAAGATTTGAAAGTGCTCGACAAGATGAACGAGAAGGTTAACCTGCACGGCGGTGCGATCGCCCTGGGTCATCCGTTCGGTTGCTCCGGTGCGCGTATCTCCGGCACGCTGCTCAACGTCATGAAGCAGAATGGCGGCACCTTCGGTGTCTCGACCATGTGCATTGGCCTCGGCCAAGGCATCGCCACTGTCTTCGAACGCGTCTAAGCGTTGCGTCGATGGAAGCCGGGGCCAAGTGCCCCGGTTTTTGTTTTTTCGGGGTTAGTAGACAAAGATTTGTTTTTATTTTGAAAAGATTTGAGTGAGGGCCAAAGCATGCCGATACAACCTGGGCTCTACCAGCATTACAAAGGTCCTCAGTACCGCGTATTCAGCATTGCGCGGCATTCCGAGACCGAGGAAGAAGTGGTCTTCTATCAAGCCCTGTATGGCGATTACGGCTTTTGGGTGCGTCCCTTGAGCATGTTCGAGGAGTCCGTCGAGGTTGACGGCGAACAGGTGCCACGCTTTGCTTTGGTGCAGGCCGAGGAGAGCATTTTTTCCAAGCCTTGAGGCCGGCATGCGGGCAACCCTGCGCTTGACCTCACCTTGCAGCCACTATATATAGCGGTGCCGCGTCAGGCGCCAACCGCCTTTCACTTTTTAGAATTCAGGAATTTTCTGATCCATGGGCAAATCGCTGGTCATTGTGGAATCCCCGGCTAAGGCCAAGACCATCAACAAGTATCTGGGCAACCAATACGTGGTGAAGTCGAGTATCGGCCATATCCGAGACCTGCCCACCAGCGGTTCGGCTAGCGCCAGTAAGGAGCCAGCCGCCAAGCGCGGCAAGGCTGCTGCCGGTGAAGCGCCGGCGCTGTCGCCGAAAGACAAGGCGCGCAAGCAGCTGGTCTCACGCATGGGGGTCGATCCGGAACACGGCTGGAAAGCCAAGTACGAGATCCTCCCAGGCAAGGAAAAGGTCATCGAAGAACTGCGTCGGCTCGCCAAGGATGCCGCCACCATCTATCTCGCGACGGACTTGGACCGCGAAGGGGAAGCCATTGCCTGGCACCTGCGCGAAGCCATTGGTGGGGATGACAGCCGCTACAAGCGCGTGGTGTTCAACGAAATCACCAAGAAGGCCATCCAGGAAGCCTTCTCCCAGCCGGGCGAGCTGGATATCGATCGGGTCAACGCCCAACAGGCGCGGCGTTTCCTCGACCGTGTGGTGGGCTACATGGTTTCGCCGCTGCTGTGGGCCAAGATCGCCCGCGGCCTGTCGGCTGGTCGCGTGCAGTCGGTCGCCGTGAAGCTGGTGGTGGAGCGCGAGCGGGAAATCCGGGCGTTCATCCCTGAAGAGTACTGGGAAATCCACGCCGACCTCGGCACTGCCAAAGGCGCGACTGTGCGCTTCGACGTGGCCCGCGAGAAGGGTGAAGCCTTCAAGCCGCTCAATGAAGCCCAGGCCATGGCGGCGCTGGAGAAGCTCAAGGCGTCCAGCTACAGCATCGTCAAGCGCGAGGACAAGCCGACCAGCAGCAAGCCGTCCGCGCCGTTCATCACTTCCACGCTGCAACAGGCCGCGAGCAATCGCCTGGGCTTTGGCGTGAAGAAAACCATGATGATGGCCCAGCGTTTGTACGAAGCCGGCTACATCACTTACATGCGTACCGACTCGACGAACCTGTCGGCCGATGCCGTGGCGATGGCGCGCACTTATATAGAAAGCGAGTTCGGCAAGAAGTACCTGCCGGACACGCCGAACGTCTACAGCAGCAAGGAAGGCGCACAGGAGGCTCACGAAGCGATTCGTCCGTCCGATGCCAACACCGAGCCAAGCAAGCTGTCGGGCATGGAGCGCGATGCCGAGCGTCTCTACGAGCTGATCTGGCGCCAGTTCCTGGCCTGCCAGATGCTGCCGGCGCAATACCTGTCCACCACGGTCAGCGTCGGTGCTGGCGACTTCGAGCTGCGCGCCAAGGGGCGCATCCTGAAGTTCGACGGCTACACCCGCGTCATGCCGCAGATCACCAAGCCTGGGGATGACGATGTCCTGCCGGACATGGCCCAGGGCGACGTGATGAAGCTGATCAAGCTCGATCCGACCCAGCACTTCACCAAGCCGCCGGCCCGTTACTCCGAAGCCAGCCTGGTCAAGGAAATGGAAAAACGCGGCATCGGCCGTCCTTCGACCTATGCCGCGATCATTTCCACCATCCAGGACCGCGGTTATGTGGCGCTGCACAACCGTCGTTTCTATTCGGAAAAGATGGGGGACATCGTCACCGAACGTCTGTCCGAGAGCTTCTCGAACCTGATGGACTACGGCTTCACCGCCGGCATGGAAGAAAACCTCGACGACGTGGCTCAGGGCGAACGGGACTGGAAAAATGTCCTCGACGAATTCTATGGCGACTTCAAGAAAAAACTCGAAGTAGCCGAAAGCCCTGACAGCGGCATGCGCGCCAACCAGCCGGTCATGACCGACATCCCGTGCCTGACCTGCGGGCGTCCGATGCAAATCCGTACCGCCTCGACTGGCGTGTTTCTCGGTTGCTCGGGCTACAGCCTGCCGCCCAAGGAGCGCTGCAAGGCTACCGTCAACCTGGTGCCGGGCGACGAAATCGCTGCGGACGACGAGGGCGAGTCGGAATCCCTGGTACTGCGCGGCAAGCATCGCTGCCCGATCTGCAGCACGGCGATGGATGCCTACCTGCTGGATGAAAAGCGCAAGCTGCACATCTGCGGTAACAACCCGGACTGTGCCGGATACGAGATTGAAGAGGGCACTTATCGCATCAAGGGCTACGAAGGCCCGAGCCTGGAATGCGACAAGTGTGGCAGCGAGATGCAGCTCAAGACCGGCCGTTTCGGCAAGTTCTTCGGTTGCACCAACCCGACCTGCAAGAACACCCGCAAACTGCTCAAGAGCGGTGACGCGGCGCCGCCGAAGATGGACCCGGTGAAGATGCCTGAGCTCAAATGCGAGAAGGTCAACGACACCTACATCCTGCGTGACGGCGCCTCCGGCCTGTTCCTGGCAGCCAGCCAGTTCCCGAAAAACCGCGAGACCCGTGCGCCATTGGTGATGGAGATCGTGCCGCACAAGGACGAGATCGATCCGAAGTACCATTTCCTCTGTGAAGCACCGCAGAAGGATCCGGAAGGGCGTCCAGCGGTCATTCGCTACAGCCGCAAGACCAAGGAGCAGTACGTGCAAACTGAAGTCGATGGCAAGCCGACCGGCTGGAAGGCCTATTACGACGGCGGTAAGTGGACGGTTGAAGACAAGCGTTGATTGAACGCCTGTTTAGGCGAGACCCCCATGGCGATGGAGCTTGCTCCCGCTGGGCGGCACAGCCATCCTCGATAGGGCCCGACTGAACAAAAAGGCCACATGACAACCATAGGTTTTCATGTGGCCTTTTTGTTTTTGGCTTGCAGTGGCCTTGGTTGATCCACGACACTGTCGCACTTGCGTGAAGCTTTCATTTCGTTGGGGAGATGCCGCCATGGCCCACGAACTCTATACCCGCACCAATCAGAAAATCTATTTCGCCGGTCTGTCGCTCGAAGCGCTCACCCGGGCCGAAGACGGGCGTGCGATGAATTCCCCGGCGCTGCTCCAGGCAGGGCGTGAGTCCGCGCTGTTTCACCTATACGGTGCGTTGTTGGGGTTATGCCATGAAATCGCGGGTTTCTATCGCCTGCCACACGCGAATGCGCCGCGGGCCGAGCTGCTGTTGACCCGCGAAGTGCTGGAAACCCTCGCCATCCCGGAAATCGCCGAAATGGTCGAGCTGGCACACAACCCGGAACCCTGGCTGGCAAAGCTGTTGGCGGCCCCTGCGGCGCTGATCGAGCCGCCCCGAGCCCCGCGCAAGCCCAAGGGGGACGTGACCCAGCCGTTGATCGTGGCGGTCAATCTGGACGAGCAGGATCCCGAGCAGGAGCTGAGCCGGGAAGAGCTGGAGAGCTGGCGCCAGAACCTCAAGAGCTTGGCGATACGCTTTCGTGAAGGGTTGAACGAGTGCTGAGTTTCCCTTCGGCCCTTTACGTCCATTGATAACGCTTGGTCAAGATCCCGAGCGGAGCCTGGCCGATGACTATATAATCCTCGCCTTTCGTGGAGAACAGACTTTTATGCCTACGTCCTTTCTAGAAATTGTCGAACTTCCTGATGGCCGCATCGAGCTGCGCAGGGCCGAGGACGAGGGTTCTCTGGTTACCCTGAACTTCTCCGAAGATGCCAAGGTGTTCCTCCAAGGCCAACACGTCGAAGTCGCCAAGGCGATGCTGAGCGTGGGCGTCCAGATGGCCGGTCGCCTGGTTGAAGGCGAATTCAACAAGGACGAGGGGCCGCGGGTCCTTCATTAATCCCGCCTGTCGGCTTTTTTGAATAATGTGACTGACCGGCTTCTCTGTCTTGGAGAAGCCCAGCGTTTGTCTTAGCCCAATCGAATATTCAGGCTTTGTGCGTCCCCGGTGCGGGCGGCGCTGATCAACTGTTGCCGTGCGGTCGCGGTCAATGGGTTGAGCCAACTGACCACGGTGTGGCTACGGCCCAGGCGCAAGGCTTCGCAGGTCAACTGTTGGGCGCTCTGGGTGCCCCGTGGCTGCAGCAACAGGATGCGTTCACGGTTCAGGCCGGCATCCCGCAGCCAGGCCTGGGTAACGCTGGCCGGTGGCGCGATCAGCGTCAACCAGCGAGCATCCTGGTCCTGGCTGAGTTCTCGCAGAATCGGCGCCAGCAGGTTCAGGCAGTTTCCGGCCGCACCACGTAACGACAGTTCGCTGAAAGCCTCGGGTTCGACGCCCCAGGGCGACTCGATGACCTCTTTCAGGACTGGAACCAGCGGTTGGGCCATGAATGCCTCGAACAGCGGAAGTTGTGTGTGTTGTGGTGTGTGAGGGAACTGCATAAAGCCTCCTTTAGCGGCGAATGACGCCGACGCTCAAGCCTTCGATGACCAAGTCCTGGTCTTTCAGGTTCACTTCGATGGGGGCGAACTCCGGGTTCTCGGCAATGAGCCAGACCTTGCTGCCGTCGCGCTTGAAGCGCTTGACGGTCACCTCGTCGCCGATTCGCGCCACCACGATCTGGCCATTGCGGGCTTCGCGGGTGGTGTGGACGGCCAGGAGGTCACCGTCGAAGATACCGATGTCCTTCATGCTCATGCCGTGTACACGAAGCAGGTAATCGGCCCGTGGATGGAAGAACGAAGGGTTGATGTTGCAGGATTCCTCGACATGCTGCTCGGCGAGGATCGGTGCGCCTGCCGCGACCCGGCCAATGATCGGCAGGGTGGGTTCGTCGGCCTTGGCTTCGAAGCCAGGGATGCGAATGCCACGGGATGCGCCCGGGGTCATTTCGATCGCGCCCTTGCGCGCCAGCGCCTTGAGGTGTTCTTCAGCCGCGTTGGGCGACTTGAAACCCAGTTCCTGGGCGATTTCCGCGCGGGTCGGCGGGTAGCCGTTGTCTTCGAGGCAGCGTTTGATGAAGGCCAGAATCTCTGCTTGGCGTGGCGTCAGCTTTAGCATATTGATCGCTCTGTCTTTTTATACAGTGACTGGGATTATATACAGTGGACGCCGCTTGGCAATCCTCCTTTTTTCGCGGGCCGCTGGACGGTCGGTCGGCTTGTTGGTTGGGGCAGGGCTACCACCTGTGAAAAGGTGTGGTTAAATACGTGACCGACCGTTCGCAAAACGCCCCGGCAGGCTTGACAACCCCCTAGGCTGAAACGTATGTTTCAAACAAGTGTTTGTCAGGCGGAGTAACCATGGCCCAGTCGGAAACCGTTGAACGCATTCTCGATGCTGCCGAGCAGTTGTTCGCGGAAAAAGGTTTCGCCGAAACCTCGTTGCGTCTGATCACCAGCAAGGCCGGGGTGAACCTGGCGTCGGTGAATTATCACTTCGGCTCGAAAAAAGCCTTGATCCAGGCGGTTTTCTCGCGGTTCCTCGGGCCTTTCTGCCTCAGCCTCGATCGTGAACTGGAGCGGCGCCAGGCCAAGCCCGACGTCAAGCCAACCCTGGAAGACCTGCTGGAAATCCTGGTCGAACAAGCCCTCGTCGTGCAACCGCGCAGCGGTAACGATCTGTCCATTTTCATGCGCCTGTTGGGCCTTGCGTTCAGCCAAAGCCAGGGCCACCTGCGGCGTTACTTGGAAGACATGTACGGCAAGGTCTTTCGTCGCTACATGCTGCTGGTCAACGAAGCCGCGCCGCGCATTCCACCCATCGAGCTGTTCTGGCGGGTGCACTTCATGCTCGGCGCCGCCGCGTTCAGCATGTCCGGTATCAAAGCGCTGCGGGCCATCGCTGAAACCGATTTTGGCGTGAACACCTCGATCGAGCAGGTGATGCGCCTGATGGTGCCGTTCCTGGCAGCCGGCATGCGTGCCGAAAGTGGCGTCACCGATGAGGCCATGGCGGCCGCGCAACTGCGTCCACGCAGCAAATCGACGCCAGCGCTGGCCAAGGCTTGAGCGCACGGGTGGGCGCGGCTGCCTACATCCGCTAAGCTAGCCGCCCATGTCGACTCTCGTTTCGAACCCGTTCCATTCTTTATTGCATGACCGCGACCTGCCGGGCCTTGGGCCTGGCGGTGTGGTCGTGTCTGTGTCACCGCACGGGTTCATCGTTATTAAGGAAATGCTATGACTGCTGGCCTGCAAGGCTCGTTGATGGTGGACGTCGCCGGTACCTGGCTGACGGCCGAAGATCGCCACCTGTTGCGCCAGCCCGAGGTAGGCGGCCTGATCATTTTTGCCCGCAATATCGAGCATCCACGTCAGGTGCGCGAATTGAGTGCGTCGATCCGCGCCATCCGCCCCGACCTTCTATTGGCGGTGGACCAGGAAGGCGGTCGTGTTCAACGGTTGCGCCAAGGATTTGTGCGGTTGCCGGCGATGCGGGCGATCGCCGACAACCCGAACGCCGAATACCTGGCCGAGCAGTGCGGCTGGATCATGGCCACCGAAGTGCTGGCGGTGGGTCTCGACCTGAGTTTTGCGCCGGTGCTGGACCTCGATTACCAGCGCAGCGCCGTCGTCGGCAGTCGTGCCTTCGAAGGTGACCCCGAACGCGCAGCGTTGCTGGCCGGTGCCTTCATCCGTGGCATGAGCGCGGCCGGGATGGGGGCCACTGGCAAGCACTTCCCGGGTCATGGTTGGGCCGAGGCTGATTCCCATGTGGCGATCCCGAACGATGAACGCAGCCTGGAACAGATTCGCGCCAACGACCTGGTACCGTTCGCCAAGCTGAGCAAGCAACTGGCCGCGGTCATGCCGGCCCACGTCATCTACCCGCAGGTTGACGCCAATCCAGCTGGTTTTTCTCGCCGTTGGTTGCAGGACATCCTGCGCGGCGAGTTGCAGTTTGACGGTGTGATCTTCAGCGATGATTTGTCGATGGCCGGGGCTCATGTGGTCGGTGATGCCGCCAGTCGTATCGAGGCGGCCTTGACGGCGGGCTGCGACATGGGCCTGGTGTGTAACGATCGCGCCGCCGCGGAGCTGGCCCTGAGCGCTGCCCAACGCCTGAAGGTCAAGCCTTCGGCGCGGATCGCCCGCATGCGCGGACAGGCCTGTGCCTCCACGGAGTACCGCCAGGACCCACGCTGGCTGGCGGCGCTCGGCGCGCTGAGAGCTGCGCAGCTGATTGATTAGTAGGGGATTCTGGTTGTGTGAACATTGCAACACCCCCCTGTGGGAGCGAGCCTGCTCGCGATGACGGCAACACAGTCAGCATCTAGGCCGGCTGAACCACTGCTATCGCGAGCAAGCTCGCTCCCACATTGGAAGTGTGGTGGACTCAGATTATGTGAACGCCACAACTTCCTGTGGGAGCGAGCTTGCTCGCGATGACGGCAACACAGTCAGCATCTAGGCCGGCTGAACCACTGCTATCGCGAGCAAGCTCGCTCCCACATTGGAAGTGTGGTGGACTCAGATTATGTGAACGCCACAACTTCCTGTGGGAGCCGAGCTTGCTCGCGATGATGGCTGCACAGTCAATATCTGCATCAACTGAACCACTGCTATCGCGAGCAAGCTCGCTCCCACGGTGGCTCTGCGGTGAACACCAGACTCATGGACACCCAGGATGAGTTCAGGGAGTGTCAGCGCTTCTCGAGCTTGTCCGGCAGCGGCGCGAACAGCGCCTCGATATCGTCGCTCTGCAATTTCCAATCGCCGGCCACGCGTCCATCCAGCACGCCAGCGGCGAGGTCGGATTTTTCCTTTTGCAGCAGCTGGATCTTCTCTTCCACCGTGCCTCGGGCTATCAGCTTGTAGACGAACACCGGTTTTTCCTGGCCGATGCGGTAGGCACGGTCGGTGGCCTGGTTTTCGGTGGCCGGGTTCCACCACGGGTCGTAGTGAATCACGGTGTCGGCCTCGGTCAGGTTCAGGCCTACACCACCGGCCTTCAGGCTGATCAAAAAGATCTGACGCTTGCCACTCTGGAATTCCTTGACGGGCGTGCGTCGATCCCGGGTCTGGCCGGTCAGGATGGCGTAGTCGACGCCGCGTTTCTTCAGTTCATCCTCAATCAGCGCCAGCATGGACGTGAACTGCGAAAACAGCAGTACCCGGCGCCCTTCTTCAAACAACTCTTCGAGCATTTCCATCAGGCTGTCGAGCTTGCCCGAGGTGCTGCCTCGGGCGGGCAGGGTGGCGTCGTTGATCAGGCGCAGGTCGCAGCACACCTGGCGCAGCTTGAGCAGTGCTTCGAGGATGATGATCTGGCTGCGAGCCACGCCTTTGCGGGTGATCTCGTCGCGGACTTTCTTGTCCATCGCCAGGCGCATGGTTTCGTAGACGTCCCGCTGGGCGTCGCTGAGTTCGACCCAATGGATGATCTCGGTCTTGGGTGGCAACTCCGTCGCCACTTGTTCCTTGGTCCTGCGCAGCAGGAAGGGTTTTATCCGACCGTTGAGGTGCTGCAGTCGTACATCGCTGCCGCGCTTTTCGATCGGTACACGGTAATCGCGGTTGAAACTCTTGACGTCCCCGAGCCAGCCCGGCAACAGGAAGTGAAACAGCGACCACAATTCGCCAAGGTGATTTTCCAGGGGCGTACCGGACAGGCACAGCCGCTGGCGGGCGTTGAGTTCCCGGGCGGCCTGGGCGGCTTTGCTGGTGGGGTTCTTGATGTACTGGGCTTCATCAAGGATCAGCACGTGAAGTGGCTGCGCTTTCAGGCGCTCGACATCCTTGGGGAGCAGGGCATAAGTGGTGAGGATCAGGTCGTAATCCACCAGCCGTTCGAAATGTTTTTTGCGTCCCGCACCGTAAAGCGCCAGGACCTTGAGCTGCGGCGTGAAGTGGGACGCTTCGTCGAGCCAGTTGGGAATCAGGCTGGTCGGCATCACCACCATGCACGGCCGGTCGAGGCGACCGGCGTGTTTTTCGCTGAGAATGTGCGCCAGGGTTTGTAGGGTTTTGCCCAGGCCCATGTCGTCCGCGAGGATGCCGCCGACTTCCAGCTGTCGCAGCGACTGCATCCAGCTCAGGCCTTCAAGTTGATAAGGCCGCAGCGTCGCGTTCAGGCCCTCTGGCGCGGTGGCGGTGTAATCCTTGATGTCCCGCAGGCGTTGGGCCAGGCCGCGAATGTGTTCGCCGCCCTCCCAGGTCAACGGCATGTCTTGCAGCGGGTTCAGGCGCAAGGCGTCCGCGCTGTTGAGGCGCAGTTTGGTGGTGCCGGGCTCTTGCAGGTAAAACTCGCCCAGGGTCGCCAGCACCGGTTTCAGCCGGCCATAGGGCAGGGCCACTTGCTGCGGGCCGAACTCCGAGTTCGGGCGGTGGGGCAGGTTGACCAGGATCACTTCATCATCTCGGCGCCGGGCCAGGCGTTCCGGATTGAACAATTCGATGTGCGAGCGCATCAGGTTCAACAGGATCGGCAGCAGGCTCAGGCGTTCGCCATTGACGATGATCCCCAGTTCCAGGTCGAACCAGTCCCGCTCCGGCGTCTCCTCGACCGTGGCGTACCACTCGTCCACGGCCGTCAGGTCGAAGCCGAAGTCCTCGTCGATCTGCAACTCCCAGCCCTGGGTGCGTAGTTTCGGCAGGTCGTTGAGGGTGAAGGTCAGCCAGGCGCTGTCGTTGACCATTTCGTACAGTTCGCCGGCGCTTTCCGGCAGGGCCTTGCTTTGTCGGGTCGCGACCTTGAAGCCGAGGATTCGTAGTTGTTCGCGGTAGGACTGTTCCACATCGGTGTGGCGTTTTATCCGCAACGTCTGGGTTTCCTGGCGAATCAGCACGTCGGTGTTGCGCTGGCCGCTGACGTATTCATCCAGATAACTGAAGGACAGGGCGGCGCGGTGCTGGATGTAGCGCTGCATCTTGCCGTTGCGTGGCTCGAAGGCGCTGAACTCGATACTGGCCAGCCACAGGCGCGGCACCGGCTGCACGTTGTCCACCAGCACTTGTGGCGGGGCCTTGGGGCTGCGGTTGTCCAGCACCGCCTGGAGTTTCTCCAGCAGGTGGGCGTCCTTTTCGGCGGCCGGGTAGGCCAGGGTTTCCTGGACTTGCAGCAACACGGCCGCGCAGTGCTTGCAGTTGATGCGCACCGGGCATGAGCACGCGGCTTCGAGCAGAATCAGCGTGCCCTTGGCTGACTCTTTAAGGCGAATGGTCTGACGGTAGACGCTGCCGCCAGAGCCTTCGCAACTGGCGATGATGGTGCTATCGCCAGCCTCGACGATCCTGACGCGGTTTTCCAGCGCGTAACGGCGCCCACGCTCCAGGCTCTGTTCCTTGAATCGATTGACCCAGGAGGGTGCCAGGGGTTTGCTCAGGGGCGAGGGCATAGGCGCGCCAATCAGTCCGGAATGACTTCAGGTGCCTGCCGAGGTGCGGGCGCAGTCAGCGAAGTGATCTTGATCAACAGGCCGAGGTGACCGTTGTCGAGGAAGTTCAGTTGGCCATTCTTGGTATGGCTCTGCTGTTTGAGGCGCTCGCTGGCGGTGACCAGGCCATTGGCGTCGATCTGGTTGACCCAGAAATCGGCATCCACGTCGGTGAAGCGCCCCAGTTTCAGTTCCAGGGTGCCCTCGATAGGGAACTGGCCGAACTGTTCAGTACCGTCGCTGATGGCAACTTTTCGGCCCTGTTCGCCGAGGGTCTGCTGCCAGGCCTTGTGCATCAATACGGTGTATTGGCCGCTGGCGGTGAGTTTCTCGACGACGTTGCCCAAGGCCGGCGTGCGCTGGCTGTCCGCGCCCAGGCGTTGCGCGCCGGCGTCCCAGTCTTCCGGTGCGGCGCGGCTGACAATCGCCGGCTCGGCGTTCTGGCGCACCAGGATCATTTCAACCTGATACAGGTCGTCGGCGAACGCCAGGGGAGCGACCAGGGTCAACAACAAGGTCAATGAGCGAAACAGGCGCATGGGGCGTCCTTCAAGCAGTGGTCGGAGTGAGGCGCTCGAACAGCGCCTCTACGGTATTGAAACGCTCTTCCGCGCGTTCCATGGGCACCATGAACTTGAACATCGTGGCGCCTTCGAACTTGTAGCGTTTGGGCTGGCCCTGGATCAACTTGATCAGCACCAGTGGGTCGACCGGCGTCTGGGCCTCGAACTCGATCCGGCCGCCATTGGGGCCGCCATCGACTTTCTTGATGCCCAGTTGCTCGGCCTTGAGCTTGAGCAGCGTGGTGCGCACCAGGTTCTTGGTCGGTTCCGGCAGCAGGCCGAAGCGGTCGATCATCTCCACTTGCAGGTCCTTGAGGCCTTCCTCGTCGCTGGCCGAGGCGATGCGTTTGTAGAGGATCAGCCGTGCGTGGACGTCCGGCAGGTAGTCTTCCGGGATCAGTGCCGGTACTCGCAGGTTGATTTCCGGCCCGCCGCCCAGGGGTTGGTCGAGGTTCGGCTGCTCGCCCTTGCGGATCGACTTGACCGCGCGTTCGAGCATCTCCATGTACAGCGTGAAGCCGACGGCCTGGATCTGGCAGCTCTGGCCGTCGCCGAGTAATTCGCCGGCGCCACGGATTTCCAGGTCGTTGGTGGCCAGCACGAAGCCGGCGCCGAGGTCCTGGGTGTTGGCGATGGCTTCCAGGCGTTTTTCCGCATCCGGGGTGATTTGCTGGCGCGGTGGCGTCAACAGGTAGGCATAGGCCTGGTGGTGGCTACGCCCGACCCGGCCGCGCAACTGGTGCAGTTGGGCCAGGCCGAATTTGTCGGCGCGCTCGAGGATGATGGCGTTGGCGCTCGGCACGTCGATGCCGGTCTCGATGATGGTCGAGGCGATCAGCACGTTGAAGCGCTTGTGGTAGAAGTCGCTCATCACCTGTTCGAGTTCACGCTCGCGCATCTGCCCGTGGCCGATTCCGATGCGCGCTTCCGGCACCAGCTCGGCCAGGTCGGCGGCACATTTCTCGATGGTCTTCACGTCATTGTGCAGGTAATAGACCTGGCCGCCGCGCAGCAGCTCACGCAGCAGGGCTTCCTTGACCGTGCTTTTGTTCTGCTCCATGACAAAGGTGCGCACCGACAGGCGCCGGGCCGGCGGCGTGGCGATGATCGACAGGTCGCGCATGCCCGACACCGCCATGTTCAACGTGCGCGGGATCGGCGTGGCGGTCAGGGTCAGGATGTCGACTTCGCTGCGCAGGGCCTTGAGCTGTGCCTTCTGGCGCACGCCAAAACGGTGTTCTTCGTCGATGATCACCAGCCCCAGGTTCTTGATCTTCACGTCGTCCTGCAGCAGCTTGTGCGTGCCGATGACGATGTCGATCTTGCCCTCGGCCAGGTCGGCCACGGCGGCGTTCACTTCCTTGGTGGATTTGAAACGGCTCATCACTTCCACGGTCACCGGCCAGTCGGCGAAGCGGTCGCGGAAACTGTTGTAGTGCTGCTGGGCCAGCAGGGTGGTCGGGACCAGGATCGCCACCTGTTTGCCGCCATGCACGGCAATGAAGGCGGCGCGCATCGCCACTTCGGTCTTGCCGAAGCCCACGTCGCCACACACCAGTCGATCCATGGGCTTGGGGGCGAGCATGTCGGCGCGCACGGCTTCGATGGTGGTCTGTTGGTCGACGGTTTCTTCGAAGGGGAAGCCGGCACTGAAGGTTTCGTAGTCGGCTTTCGGATCGGCGAAGGCGTAGCCCTCGCGAGCCGCGCGACGGGCGTAGATGTCCAGCAGTGCGGCAGCGACGTCGCGCACCTGTTCGGCCGCCTTGCGCTTGGCTTTCTGCCAGGTTTCCGAGCCCAGGCGATGCAGCGGGGCCAGGGCATCGTCGCTGCCGGTGTAGCGAGCGATCAGGTGCAGGTTCGCCACTGGCACGTAGAGCTTGGCGCCCTCGGCGTACTCAAGGGTTAGGAACTCGGCGGCCTGGTTGTCGATTTCCAGTGTCGCCAGGCCCAGGTAGCGACCCACGCCGTGATCGATGTGTACCACCGGCGCGCCTTCACGCAGCTCGGTGAGGTTCTTGATGACGGCGTCGTTGGCGGCGTCGGCACGTTTCTCGCGACGGCGGCGCTGCATGCCCCGCTGGCCGAACAACGGACTTTCGGCCACCAGCGCCAAGGCTGGCTCATCCAGGACCAGGCCGTCGTTCAGCGGCGCGATGGTGATCGCCAGGCGATCCTTGCCGGCGACGAAGTCCGGCCAGCTGTCGACAGTCTTCGGTCGCAGCTTCAAACGTTCGAGCAGTTCCAGCAGCACTTCGCGACGTCCCGCGGATTCGGCGGTGAACAGTACGCGGCCGGGGAATGCATCGAGAAAACCCGCCAGCGCCGCCAGCGGTTGCGTGGCCTTGGCTTCGATGGCCAGGTCCGGCAATGCCTTGGCCGGGAAGCGCTCACGGCCGACGCCGGTTTCCACGTCCTGCTGGCTCGCCACCACGCGCGGCCAACTCTTGAGACGGGCAAAACAATCTTCCACCGGCAGGAACAACTCGGCTGGCGGCAATAGAGGCCGGGACGGATCGACGCGACGCTCTTCGTAGCGGTTGCGCACATCGTTCCAGAAATTTTCCGCCGCTTGCTCGATGCCCGGCAGGGAAAACACCTGGGTGTCCTGGGGCAAGTAATCGAACAGGGTGGAGGTTTCTTCGAAAAACAGCGGCAGGTAGTACTCGATACCGGCGGGCGTGATCCCGCTGCTCAGGTCCTGGAAGATCGGGCAACGGCGGAAATCCACATCGAAGCGTTCGCGAAAGCGCGCCTTGAAGCGGGTCACGGCGTCTTTCTGCAACGGGAATTCCTTGGCCGGCCACAGGCGGATCGACTGCACCTTGTCGATGGAGCGCTGGTTTTCCGGGTCGAAGGTGCGCAGCGTCTCGATTTCGTCATCGAACAGGTCGATGCGATACGGCAGTTTGCTGCCCATCGGGAACAGGTCGATCAAGGCGCCGCGCACCGCGAACTCGCCGTGCTCATACACCGTGTCGACGCAACGATAGCCACTGGCCTCGAGGCGGGTGCGCATTTGCTCGACGTCGAGCTTCTGGCCGATGTCCAGCACCAGGCTGCTGCCGAGCAGAAATTGGGTCGGGGCCAGGCGATGTAGGGCTGTGGTGATCGGCACTACCAAAACGCCATGACTGAGCTCCGGCAGCCGATAAAGGCTGGCGATTCGCTGGGAAATGATGTCCTGGTGCGGTGAATACAGGTCGTAGGGCAGCGTTTCCCAGTCCGGAAAATGCAAGACCGGCAAATCCGGCGCGAAGAAACTCAGCTCCTGTTCCAGCCGTTCGGCGCTTTGGCTGTCGGCGGTCAGTAGCAGGGTGAAACGCTTTGCAGCGCTGGCAGCCTCGGCGATGGCCAGGCTCAGGGCGGCACCGGGCAGGTTGCCCCCGTGCTGTTTACCTGCCGCGGCAGGGAGAAGCGGAAGACGCAGAACGGGCACGGAAGATTGAGCTCCAGCATTGCGACAAAGTCGACAATTGTAGCGGGGGAAGGGGGCTGCTGTCAGTCGCAGACTACCCAGGCAGGCAGGAAAACCACGGCGCGACGGGCGCGCATTGCTCCGCAGAGGACTCGGCGGCATAATGTAGCCCCTTTTTTCAGCCCCTACATGTGGAAGGTTACCGTGACTCAGAAGCCCGACCAGTGTCTTGGTGAATGGATTGATCGTGAAGCGCTCGCCGAAGCGATGATCCCTCTCATCGGTCAGCTCTACCGCAATAACAACGTGGTGAGCTCGATCTATGGCCGCAGCCTGATCAACCAGTCTGTCATCGCGATCCTCAAAGCCCACCGCTTTGCGCGCCACCGTTCTTCCGACGACAGCGAACTCTCCGTCCACGAAACATTCCCCCTGCTCAAGGCCATGAGCGAGCTCAAGCTCGGCGCGGCTTCGGTGGACCTGGGCAAGTTGGCATTCAAATTCCGCAACGAAGGCAATGGCCGCAGCGCCGAGCAATTCGTGCGTGAAGAGATGGCTGATGTGGTTGGCCAGCAGAACGTTTCGGCTCGCAAAGGCACTGACGTGGTCCTGTACGGCTTCGGTCGTATCGGCCGTCTGCTGGCGCGCATCCTGATCGAAAAAACCGGTGGTGGCGACGGCCTGCGCCTGCGGGCCATCGTGGTGCGCAAGGGCGCCGAGAACGACCTGACCAAGCGCGCCAGCCTGCTGCGTCGCGATTCGGTCCATGGCTCGTTCAACGGCACCATCACCATCGACGAAGAAAACAACACCATCACCGCCAACGGTAACCTGATCCAGGTGATCTACGCGAAGAACCCGACCGAGGTGGATTACACCCAGTACGGCATCAAGGACGCACTGCTGGTGGACAACACCGGCGTATGGCGTGACGCCGACGGCCTGGGCCAGCACTTGGCCTGCCCGGGTGTCGACCGCGTTGTCCTGACCGCGCCTGGCAAGGGCAAGCTGAAGAACATCGTTCACGGCATCAACCACGGCGAAATCACTGCTGACGACAAGATCGTCTCCGCCGCTTCTTGCACCACCAACGCCATCGTGCCGGTGCTCAAGGCCGTGAACGACAAGTTTGGCATCGTCAACGGTCACGTCGAAACGGTTCACTCGTACACCAACGACCAGAACCTGATCGACAACTTCCACAAGGGCGATCGCCGTGGCCGCAGCGCAGCGCTGAACATGGTCATCACCGAGACCGGTGCCGCCACCGCCGCCGCCAAGGCCCTGCCTGAACTGGCCGGCAAGCTGACCGGCAACGCGATCCGCGTGCCGACGCCGAACGTGTCGATGGCCATTCTCAACCTGAACCTTGAGACAGCCGCCCCCCGTGAAGAGATGAACGAGTACTTGCGCTATATGGCGCTGCACTCCGAGCTGCACAAGCAGATCGACTTCGTCAATTCCCAGGAAGTGGTGTCCACCGACTTCGTGGGCTCGCGCCACGCCGGTGTGGTGGATGCTGAAGCCACCATCAGCCAAGATAACCGCGTTGTGTTGTACGTCTGGTACGACAACGAATTCGGTTACAGCTGCCAGGTGGTTCGCGTGATGGAAGACATGGCCGGGGTAAACCCGCCAGCGTTCCCGCGCTAAGCGTTAGCCGCTTGTGGAAACGCCCCGACTTTCGGGGCGTTTTTTTGTCTGGAGTTTGTGGTGCCTGGGCTGGCCTCATCGTCGGATCGCCGCCCGGAGCAAGCTCGCTCCCACATTGGACCGCATACATCAGCAACAACTCGGTCAACTGTGGGAGCGAGCTTGCTCGCGATGACGATTTATCAGGCGCCGCCCACTACGGAAGCCTGCGCCGTGCGCAGTTCATGCCGATTACCCTTGAACAGTACCAGGGTGGCAATCAGCCCCAGCACTGCCGCCCCAGTGAGCCATATCCCCGGTGCGGCCTTGTTGTCGAGCACATGGATCAGGTAGGTACAGGCTGCCGGGGTAAACCCGCCGAACGTTGCCGTCGCCAGGCTGTAGGCCAGGGAGAACCCGGTGGTGCGCACCTCGACCGGCATGATTTCCGTCAAGGCGACGACCATTGCACCGTTGTAGGATCCATATAGGAACGACAGCCACAGCTCGACGATCAGCAAATGGCTGAAACTGGGGTTCGCCACCAGCCAGGACAGGGCCGGATAAGCGGTCAGGATCGCCAGGACAGTCGCACCGAGCAGCAGGGGTTTGCGTCCGATCTTGTCGGAAAACGCCCCCATCACTGGCAGCCAGAAAAAATTCGACAAGCCGATGCACACCGTGACCAGCAGCGCGTCCAGGTCCGACAGGTTCAACTCGGCCTTGCCAAAGGTCGGTGTGTAGGCGGTGATCAGGTAGAACGACACGGTGGTCATCACCACCAACGCCATGCCGGCCAGGACGATGCCGAAATTCTGACCGATTGAGCGGACGATTTCCGACAGGGTAGGGCGATGTTTTCTTGCCTGGAACTCGGGCGTTTCCTCCAGCGAGCGACGGATCATGAAGATTGCCGGGACAATCATGCAACCCACCAGGAACGGTACGCGCCAGCCCCAATCCCCCATCTCCTGGGGACTCAACCAGTGATTGAGGCCAACCCCCAGCAGACCGGCAAACACCACGGCGGCCTGTTGGCTGGCCGATTGCCAACTGACAAAGAAGCCCTTGCGCCCCGGCGTGGAGATTTCCGCCAGGTAAACCGACACGCCACCCAGTTCCACGCCGGCGGAGAAACCTTGCAGCAAGCGGCCGAGCAGCACCAGCAAGGGCGCCGCCACGCCGAGGACGGCGTAGCCCGGCACGCAGGCGATCAGTATGGTGCCCATGGCCATCAGCACTAGGGTGATGATCAAGCCTTTGCGACGGCCATGGCGGTCGATGTAGGCACCGAGAAAAATCGCTCCCAGGGGGCGCATCAGGAACCCGGCACCGAACGTGGCCAGGGACAGCATCAGCGAGGCAAACGCACTGTCGGCGGGGAAGAACGTCTTGGCGATGGCCGTGGCGTAGAAGCCATAGACCATGAAGTCGAACATCTCCAGGAAGTTGCCGCTGACAACGCGAAAAATCGCCTTGCCGTTGCTCGTGTTGGAAGACATGGGTAGGTACTCACTTTCACATTTTTTTGGAAACGCAGGACCTGTGGGAGATTCTATGTTGCAGGGCAACCCTGCAACATAGGCTTCGGCTGGTATTCGCTCTGATTTTTCATCAAGGCAAATGCCACCCGGCAGAGCTTGCGAGCAAGCACCACCAATGCCTGG
>NZ_JABAEE010000160.1:0-3637 GCF_023701885.1 Pseudomonas sp. CG7
CCCTGAAAGAGAGCTTACTGTGATCGCAAAAGTGGCATAACAAAACGGTGACGCGACAACTACCTTGAAAAACGCCGATGAGGGTGTATCGGTCGCTCTCGATGTCGGCTGACCTGTCGCTATCGCGAGCAAGCTCGCTCCCACAGGGTGACTGACCTATTCGAAAGATGAGAATCACCAACATGAGCGACTCCGGCCGCGCCGACGCACTGTTAGCCAATCTGCCCCGCAACGGCCGTGGCCGGCTCAAGGTCTTCCTGGGCGCGGCCCCGGGTGTGGGCAAGACCTACGCCATGCTGCAAGCGGCCCACAGCCAATTGCGCCAAGGCGTGAGGGTCATGGCCGGGGTGGTGGAGACCCACGGTCGCAGCGAAACCGAAGCGCTGCTCGGCGGCCTGGTACAGCAGCCGTTGGTGCGCTCGGAATATCGCGGTGTGATGCTCGAGGAAATGGACCTCGACGGTCTGCTCGCCGCCCGGCCGCCCTTGGTCCTGGTGGACGAACTGGCCCACAGCAACGCGCCCGGCAGCCGCCATGCCAAACGCTGGCAGGACATTCAGGACCTGCTCGCGGCGGGCATCGATGTCTACACCACCGTCAATGTCCAGCATCTGGAAAGCCTCAACGACCAGGTACGCGGCATCACCGGCGTGCAGGTGCGCGAGACGTTGCCGGACTGGGTCCTGCAGGAAGCCGATGAACTGCTGCTGATTGACCTGCCGCCACGTGAGCTGCTGGAGCGCCTGCGCGATGGCAAGGTCTACGTGCCGGAGCAGGCTCGGGCGGCGATCGATGCGTTTTTCTCCCAGACCAACCTCACCGCGTTGCGTGAGCTGGCGATGCAGACGGCCGCCGCCCAGGTCGACAATGACTTGGCCCAGGGTTATCGACAACTGGGCCAGGCCGCGCCGGCGGTGCGCGGACGCTTGCTGGTAGGTGTGGACGGTGACGCGCAGGCTGAACGCCTGGTGCGCCATGCCAGCCGCGTCGCCCAGCGTCGGCATCTGCCGTGGAGCCTGGTGCATGTGGACAACGGCAGTGCCCGTGACGAACTCTCGCGCCAGCGTTTGCAGAACGCCCAGCAACTGGCTGAACGTCTTGGTGGCGAGGTCGTGTTGCTGCGGGCCGGGGAAGTGGCCAGGACGCTGATCCAGCATGCCAGCGAACGGCGTGCCACGCTGCTGCTGGTGGGGCAGTCCCGGCCACGTCTGCGCCGACGCCTGTTTGGCGGCGGCCTCGCTTCGCGTTTGCTGCGCGATGCCCGGGGCCTGGAGATCAACGTGCTGGACAGCGATGAGCAACCGCGTCCTGCCCGCGTGCGTTCCAGCGCCGTCCAGACCGGGTTCGATTATGTGCTGGCATTGCTGGCGACCGCGGCGGCCAGCGCATTGGCCTGGGGTATCTCGGGGTTGCTGGCGTTGCCCAATATCTCCCTGGTGTTCCTGATGGCGGTCTTGCTGGTGGCGGTGCGCAGCAGTCTCGGCCCGGCGCTGGCCTGCGCGGCGCTGTCGTTCCTGGCTTATGACTTCCTGTTCATCCCGCCGAACTTTTCCCTGACCATCCAGCGCGAAGAAGACGTGCTGACGCTGGTGTTTTTCCTGCTCATGGCGGCCCTGACCGGCAATCTTGCCGCTCGCCAGCGTCGCCAGTTGCAGGCCTTGCGCGATACCCAACAGGAAACCGGCGAGCTGCTCGACCTGTCCCGCAAACTCACGGCCGCCACCGACCGCCAGGCGGTGATCAGCGCCGCCGTGCAGCACTTCAACGATTGGCACGACTTGCAACTGTGCCTGCTCAATCGCGATGGCCAGGGCGGTTGGAAGGCCGAAAGTGGTGAGCCGTTGTCCTTCACCGAGGCCGAACGGGCGGCGGCCGACTGGTCCTGGCAGCACGCCCAGCCGGCTGGCGCCGGCACCGGGACACTGCCTTCCGGGCGTTGGTGGTGGTGGCCGTTATCGGCGGAAGGGGGGCCGCTGGCATTGCTGGGCGTATGCCCGAAAGAAGGCAAGCCGTTGAGTGGCCAGCGCCGCCGTTTGCTGGCGGCCCTCAGTCAGCCCTTGGCCCAGGCGCTGGCGCGGGCGCAACTGGCCCAGGACCTGGAGGCGGCGCGTCTGCATGGTGAAACCGAACAACTGCGCAGCGCCTTGCTGGCTTCAGTGTCCCACGACCTGCGCACACCGCTGACCGCCATGCGCGGCAGCATCGACAGCCTGCTGGCGCTGGGTGAGGCGATCCCGCTGGCCGATCGTCGCGAGCTGCTGGAAGGCACCCGCGATGAGGCCGAGCGGCTGGATCGCTACATCCAGAACCTGCTGGACATGACCCGCCTCGGCCACGGTGCCCTGAAACTGGCGCGGGACTGGGTTGCGCCGGCTGATATCGTCGGCAGCGCGCTGAGCCGCTTGCGGGCGGTGTTGGCGCCGCTGACGCTGAGTATCGAGGTGCCTGCCGAACTTCCCTTATTGCATGTCCATGCAGCATTGATCGAGCAGGCGCTGGTGAACGTGCTGGAGAACGCGGCGCGCTTCTCGCCGGCCCAAGGACGCCTGTTGCTGAGCGCCGGGGCGACCGACAGCGAGGTGTTTTTTGCCGTGGCCGATGAAGGGCCCGGGATTCCTGAAGAGGAACGGGAGAAAATCTTCGACATGTTCTATACCGCCGCGCGCGGTGATCGGGGCGGGCGGGGAAGGGGTTCTGGGCTGGCGATCTGTCAGGGCATGGTCGGCGCCCACGGCGGGCGAATCAGCGTGGCCGAAGGTCTCGAGGGACGCGGCACCTGCATCACGTTGCACCTGCCGTTGCAGGCGCAACCAGGCATGGACGATGAAGCTTGAGCCCGGCTGAGATACTCTTTTGTTACCCGCAGCTTGCGACCTGCTAGCCTTTCCATTTGATTGCAATGAACGAGCCCCATGAGCCAGACCGCGACCCTTTTGGTCATCGATGACGAACCGCAGATCCGCAAATTCCTGCGCATCAGCCTGAGCTCCCAAGGCTACAAGGTGCTGGAAGCCGGCACCGGCGCCGAAGGGCTGGCCCAAGCGGCGCTGAACAAACCCGACTTGCTGGTGCTCGACCTGGGCCTGCCGGACATGGACGGCCAGCAGGTGTTGCGCGAGTTTCGCCAATGGTCGACGGTGCCGGTGCTGGTGCTCTCGGTGCGGGCCAGCGAAGCGCAAAAAGTCGAGGCGCTGGACAACGGCGCCAACGATTACGTGACCAAGCCGTTCGGCATCCAGGAATTCCTCGCCCGTATTCGCGCCCTGTTGCGCCAGGCCCCGACCGGCGAGCCCCAGGAGGCTGCGCTGAAGTTCGGACCGCTGACGGTGGACCTGGCCTATCGACGGGTGCTGCTGGACGACACCGAAGTGGCCTTGACCCGCAAGGAGTACGCCGTCCTGGCGCAACTGGCGCGGTATCCGGGGCGGGTCATCACCCAGCAACAACTGCTCAAGGACATCTGGGGTCCGACCCACACCGAAGACAGTCACTACCTGCGGATCGTGGTCGGTCACCTGCGCCAGAAGCTGGCCGACGACCCGACCCGGCCGCGGCAGTCACTTATACAAAAATGCCGCCTACGACGAAAAGGCTAATGTTCATCGCGGTGGTCGCCGTAACGTTAAAAATAAAACGG
>NZ_JABAEE010000161.1:0-3284 GCF_023701885.1 Pseudomonas sp. CG7
GATACCGTGCCGGCCACTCTCCCTCGCGGGTGCGGACACACCAGTGATAGCTACGGCCTCTTTCCCCGCGCGCACCCAATCTTAAGCCGAGCACTTGTTTGCTGCGCGACAGCGCAGCGTCGGCGACGCGGCGGGGACTCCCTCGCCACAAAAGCCCCGCATCACCCATCTCGTAACAAAACCCTATACAATGTGCGCCCTTTTGCCCTCCTGATACCCAAGGAACCTTAGTGAGCACGTTGCCTCCCTGCCCGAAATGCAATTCCGAATACACCTACGAAGACGGCACCCAACTGGTCTGCCCGGAGTGTGCCCACGAGTGGTCCGCCAGCGGCGAAGTTGAAGCGGCGTCCGACGACACTGTGAAGAAAGATTCGGTCGGCAACGTCCTGCAGGACGGCGACACCATCACCGTGATCAAGGACCTCAAGGTCAAGGGCACCTCACTGGTGGTCAAGGTCGGCACCAAGGTCAAGAACATCCGCCTGTGCGACGGCGACCACGACATCGACTGCAAGATCGACGGCATCGGCCCGATGAAACTCAAATCCGAGTTCGTCAGAAAAGTCTGATCCTGCTGTATTCCATCCCATGCCCCGCGTGTGGGATGGCGCTTCACCCTCCCCGCCTTCAGCCCTAATTCCCGGGCGTTAGCCAGGTGCCAGCCGTCTTGAGCTACCACAACCCATCGTCAGAAAAACAAGCGGAACACCAATAGAGACTTGCTATTTAGCGAATAAGAATTATTCTCATCGAACCCATCAAGGAGATGAGAACCATGACTTATTTGATCGATGCCTGGCTGGACCGCCCACATCCCTACCTCAGGATCCTGCATCGGGAAACCGGGGAAGTCTGTGCAGTGCTTGAAGAAGAAGCCTTGAACGAGCTGCAGGACCAAGGGGACCTGGACCTCAACAGCCTCAATTCCAGTGAGCCACTGGTGCTCAAGGAACTGGTACGTAATCTGTTCCTGTTCTGCTATGCTCGGGCGTTGCGCCCTGCGGGTGATTTCAGCGGCAGGTTTCACGGATGAGTATAAATAACCTGTGGGAGAACCTGTGGGAGCGAGCTTGCTCGCGATGGCGGTGCGTCAGCAACGAGGATGTCGACTGACTATCCGCTTTCGCGAGCAAGCTCGCTCCCACAGTTTTTTGTCCGACTGTAAAAACCGGACAGGGTCTTACAGGACGTCCAACAACTCGACGTCGAACACCAGCACGCTGTGCGGTGGAATGCTGCCAACGCCTTGAGCGCCGTAGGCCAGTTCGCTCGGCACGTACAGGCGCCATTTGCTGCCGGCGTTCATCAGTTGCAGGGCTTCGGTCCAGCCTGGGATCACGCCGCCTACCGGGAATTCGGCTGGCTGGCCGCGATCGTAGGAGCTGTCGAACACGGTGCCGTCGATCAGGGTGCCGTGGTAGTGGGTACGCACCTGGTCTTCACGGGTCGGCTTGGCGCCTTCACCCTGGGTCAGCACTTCGAATTGCAGGCCGGAAGCCAGGGTGGTGATGCCTTCACGCTTGGCGTTTTCCGCCAGGAACGCACGGCCTTCGCCAGCAGCGGCTTCAGCCTTGGCGGCTGCTTCGGCTTGCATGATTTCACGAATGACCTTGAAGCTGGCAGACATCTCGTCCTGGCCCACACGGCTTGGCTTGCCGGCGAACGCGTCAGTCAGGCCGGCCAGGATCGCGTCCAGGTTGACACCCGGTGGCGGGTTGTCGCGCAGTTGGTCGCCCAACTGACGGCCGATGCCGTAGCTGACGCGGGTTTCGTCGGTGGACAGGTTAACTTCGGACATGATGCTGCTCCGCTGTGCGGACGGCTCGAGAAGTTGCCGTGTGTGCCACAGCGCATCCCGGAGCGCCCGGAACCAAAAGGGCGAGCAGACTAGCACAGATGCCACGGCGGGTGACGAGCCCTCGCGCCAAAGTGCGGCGCCGGAAACGACAACGCCCGCCTGTGGCTCTACAGGCGGGCGTTGCATCAGCGCGGTCGACAGACCTCAGTGCTTGGTCAGTTTGTCCAGGTAGCCCATGGCAAACGCCGAGACCACGAAGGTCATGTGGATAATCACGTACCACATCAGGTGGTCGGGATCGACGTTCTTGGCGTCCATGAAGATGCGCAGCAGGTGGATGGACGAGATGGCCACGATCGAGGCGGCGACCTTCATCTTCAGCGACGAAGAGTCCATGGTGCCCAGCCAGTTGAGCTTTTCCTTGTCGTCGGCGATATCCAGCTGCGAAACGAAGTTCTCGTAGCCGGAAATCATCACCATCACCAGCAGGCCGCCCACCAGCGCCATGTCGATCAACGACAGCAGCACCAGGATCAGATCGGACTCGGCCATGGAAAACACGTTGGGGATGACGTGGAAGACTTCCTGGAAGAATTTCAACGCCAAGGCCAGCAGGCCGAGGGACAGCCCGAAGTAGATCGGCGCCAGCAGCCAACGGGAGGCGTACATTGCGTTTTCGATAAAGCGTTCCATTGAATCTCACACCTGGGCTGAAAAATCGCGGCGAGTATATCAGCCATGACCAGCCCCACAAATGCCGGGCCCCTCCCTGGTCCCCGCCTTGTGTCAAAACTTTACTGCCACTGCCCGTGCGGTGCCAGCTTTCAATGCAGCGGACGAAACTCGAAGCCGCCGACGTTGCGACAACGGCCTCCATTGATTTCACGCAGTTGGGCCTGCATGTGCAAGGACCAGATCTGCGGGTCATCGGCCAGCTCATAGCCGTGCAAGGTCAGGCTTTGCACGATGGTATCGAGGATGGATTCGGCGGCAGTCGGGCCGGGGAATGGCCCTTGGGCCTTGATGGCGGAGGGTTGTTCGCCCGCCATTCCGGCGGCGAAGAGCAAGGTCCACATACCGGTATCTCCCGCCAGCGGGCGGATGGCGCATTCGATACGGGTGACAAGGCCCAGGCATTGACGAGTGAGGCAAAGGTTGCGCGACATGGCGGCGCCCCTCGGTAGATCCGGTATTCAGTCTCGGGAGGAGACTGTTTCGATCCAATGATGACTCTCGTTATCCTTGAGCTGAGGATAGAAGAAAAGTTCCGGCCCCACGGCTTTTCGAGACCAGAATGCGCCGAGCGGTCACAGTGTGAATATTGACGCCAAAGTGGTGGCGCTTTTTAGCGATAATCCACAAAACAGTGTGGGAGCGAGCTTGCTCGCGATAGCGGTGTGACAGTCCATCAAAACCTTACTGAAACTGAGCGATTCCCCTCAAGCTAGGCCCCCAAAGCGTCTGAAAATCACCGGTGGCGGGG
>NZ_JABAEE010000162.1:0-3282 GCF_023701885.1 Pseudomonas sp. CG7
GACTACGCCCCCGACAAGCTGAAAGAAGCCGCTCACCGCGCGATGGATCATTACCTCAAACCCGACGACAGCGAACCAGAACCCCAACCCTCGGTGCAGTTGTTCACCGTATCGGACAGCGTTGACACCGAAACCCTGCTAGCCAACCTCAGCGAAACCCTGGCCTCGGCCAATGCAGTACTTAGCGACCTCATCTTTGATTTGGACGGCTCACGGCGGCATGTGGCGTCGGGGGTGGCGCAAATGATCGAACTGGGGACGTTGCTGGCGAACAAGGCCTTGGACCGGGTTGAGCTTCGGACTTGATGCCGTAGTTGCCGGCCTCATCGTCTGATCGCCGCTCGGAGCAGACTCGCTCCCACAGTGGTTTCGTGTCGTTGACAAATATGCCAATCGACATCGAACCCTGTGGCGAGGGAGCTTGCTCCCGCTGGGCTGCGAAGCGGCCCTGAAACCTGACAGCGCGGTGTGTCAGGCAGATCGAGTTGACTGCTTTGGGGTTGCTTCGCAACCCAGCGGGAGCAAGCTCCCTCGCCACAGAAACGCCCTATCCACAGAAGCTTCTCACCAAAAGAAAGTGGGGGCTACGGGCGAATCTCGATCATCGTCCCATCCGGCACCAGGTTCCACACCTCACGCATGTCCACATTACGCATGGCAATGCAGCCGTCGGTCCAGTCCAGGGTGTGGAACAACTGCTCAGGGTTCTCTTCCGAATCCGGGGTGCCATGAATCATGATCATGCCACCCGGTTCAACGCCCTCGCGACGGGCGCGGGCGGCGTCGCTGATGTTGGGGTAGGAGATGTGCATCGACAAATAGAACCGGTCACTGATCTTGCGCCAGTCGATCCAATAGAAACCCTCGGGGGTACGCTTGTCGCCCTCGATCAGCTTGGGGCCTTTCTTGGCGCCCTTGCCCAGGGAGATGCGATAGGTCTTGAGGGGCTTGCCGTCGTTGATCAATTGCAATTGATGGGCGGACTTTAGCACCAGCACTTTTTCGATGACCTTGCCGTTGTAGGTGCCCACGGCAGCGGCTTGGGACACAGCGGTAAACGACAAGCAGAACAGGACAAGCAACCAGCGCATTGAAACGATATCCCTAGAGGTGTCGCGGCTATATTGGATTTTCAAGTATTGGCAGGCTGGGCCAGCGGCGGTATCGACTCGGATCGCACCGGATAGTCTTCGGCTCGCCGATCAGCGTAGAAGTATTCTAGGGTACGGCCCACTGTGCGGAAAGCCAGCTCGTCCCAGGGAATGTCGGCCTCTTCGAACAGCTTCACTTCCAGGCTTTCGGGCCCGGCGGCGAAATCCTCGTCCACCAGCTCGGCGCGGAAGAATACATGGACTTGGCTGATATGCGGGACGTCGATCAGCGTATAGATGCTCAGGTTACGCACCCGGGCGCAGGCTTCCTCGGCGGTTTCGCGCACCGCGGCCTGCTCGACAGTTTCGCCGTTCTCCATGAAGCCCGCTGGCAGTGTCCAATAACCGCGCCGTGGCTCGATGGCGCGTCGGCACAACAGGACCTTGCTGCCCCAAGTCGGTACACATCCGGCAACGATATTGGGGTTCTGATAATGGATGGTATGGCAAGTGTCACAGACAAAGCGCAGTCGCGAGTCGCCCTCGGGTATGCGCTGGGTCACCGGGTTACCGCACTGGCTGCAGAATTTCATGCTTGGATTCCTGGAGGCTGCGCCTATCTTGGCGTGTACGGGGCGGTATCGGCAAGTTGTCGTTTCGCGACATGACGCGGTCCGGGGCTTGGGCCGCTTGCGTGATTGGTGCATGATGCTAGGCAGCGAATAAATCGAGAAGTCTCATGCTGGACGAGCTACTGCATCGAGTAACCAACCACACGCCGCGCGATCTGGAGACCGATCGGCGTTTCCCTGAAGCGGCGGTGCTGGTGCCGATCACTCGCAGTGATGAGCCGGAGCTGGTACTGACCCTGCGCGCCAGCGGTCTGTCGACCCACGGCGGCGAAGTGGCGTTCCCCGGCGGACGTCGAGACCCGGAAGACCCCGACCTGATTTTCACCGCCCTGCGCGAAGCGGAAGAGGAAATCGGCCTGCCCCCCGGCCTGGTGGAGGTGATCGGTCCCCTCAGTCCACTGATTTCGTTGCATGGAATCAAGGTCACGCCTTACGTCGGCGTGATCCCGGATTACGTCGAATACCAAGCCAACGACGCCGAGATCGCCGCAGTGTTCAGCGTGCCGCTGGAGTTTTTCCGCAAGGATCCGCGCGAGCACACCCACCGCATCGACTACCAGGGCCGTAGCTGGTACGTGCCCAGCTATCGTTTCGAGGGTTACAAGATCTGGGGGCTGACAGCGATCATGATCGTCGAGTTGGTCAACCTGCTGTACGACGCCGATATCGACCTGCATACCCCGCCAAAGAGTTTCATCAATACCTGATGCCCCCGAGGATTCCCATGAAATACCGCCTGGGCGATGCCCGTGTCGAAACCCATCCACAGAGCTGGGTCGCGCCCAACGCCACGCTGGTGGGCAAGGTCCGCCTCGAAGAGGGCGCCAATGTCTGGTTCAACGCCGTGCTGCGCGGTGACAACGAACTGATCCTGATCGGCAAGGACAGCAATGTGCAGGACGGCACGGTGATGCACACCGACATGGGTTATCCACTGACCATCGGCACCGGCGTGACCATTGGCCACAACGCCATGCTCCATGGCTGTACGGTAGGCGACTACAGCCTTATCGGCATCAACGCGGTGATCCTCAACGGCGCGAAGATCGGCAAGCACTGCATCATCGGCGCCAACGCGCTGATCGGCGAGAACAAGGAGATTCCCGACGGCTCGCTGGTGATGGGCTCGCCCGGCAAAGTGGTGCGCGAATTGACCGAGGCCCAGAAGAACATGCTCGTGGCCAGCGCGGCGCACTATGTGCACAACGCCCAGCGCTACGCCCGCGACCTGGTCGAGCAGGAACCATGAGCGCCATTGAGCGCCCGGTGCCGTCGCCCTGCGTGAATATCTGCGCGCTGGACGATGACGACATCTGCACCGGCTGCCAGCGCACCGTGGCCGAGATTACCCGTTGGAGCCGAATGGATAACGAGGAGCGACGCGCGGTTTTGGGGTTGTGTCATGAACGGGCCAAGGCCAGTGGGTTGGTGTGGATGTTGCCGGCGAGGCGGTGATATCCACTTGTGAACACAAACCCCTGTGGGAGCGAGCTTGCTCGCGATAGGGGGGGGCCCTAGTAACAAGGGCGCCGCACCAGCACCGCGATACGGAGGCAGAC
>NZ_JABAEE010000163.1:0-3089 GCF_023701885.1 Pseudomonas sp. CG7
GTGTTCGTGGTCATGGCGGCTACCGGCAAGAATTTTGACCGCATCACCCTGGGATCACTGATCCTGGCGCTCGGGTTGTTGGTGGACGATGCCATCATCGCTATCGAAATGATGGTGGTGAAGATGGAGGAGGGCTACGACCGGATCAAGGCCTCCGCCTATGCCTGGAGCCATACGGCCGCGCCGATGTTGTCCGGTACGCTGGTGACAGCGATCGGATTCATGCCCAACGGTTTCGCCCAGTCGACCGCCGGCGAGTACACCAGCAACATGTTCTGGATCGTCGGTATCGCCCTGATCGCGTCCTGGGTGGTGGCGGTAGCGTTCACCCCTTACCTGGGGGTGAAGATGTTGCCGGACATCAAGCAGGTCGAGGGTGGCCACGCAGCCATTTATAACACTCGCCACTACAATCGTTTTCGCCAGGTCCTGACCCGGGTCATCGCGCGCAAATGGTGGGTGGCCGGCACAGTGGTCACGACATTTATCGTGGCGATCCTCGGCATGGGCCTGGTGAAGAAACAGTTCTTCCCGACCTCCGATCGCCCCGAGGTGCTGATCGAAGTGCAAATGCCTTATGGCACTTCCATCGAGCAGACCGGCGCCACCACCGCCAAGGTCGAGGCCTGGTTGCAGAAACAGGACGAGGCGAAAATCGTCACGGCCTACATCGGCCAGGGGGCGCCACGTTTCTACCTGGCGATGGCGCCGGAACTGCCCGATCCGTCGTTCGCCAAGATCGTCGTGTTGACCGACAGCCAGGAAGCGCGCGAGACCCTCAAGTTCCGTCTTCGCGAGGCGGCAGCCGAGGGCCTCGCCCCGGAGGCGCGCATCCGCGTGACGCAACTGGTGTTCGGCCCGTATTCACCGTATCCGGTTGCCTACCGGGTGATGGGGCCGGATCCGTCGAAGTTGCGCGAGATCGCGGCGCAGGTCCAGGGCGTCATGCAGGCGAGCCCGTTGATGCGGACCGTCAATACCGACTGGGGGCCACTGACGCCGACGTTGCATTTCACCCTGGACCAGGACCGCTTGCAGGCGGTAGGCCTGACGTCCAATGCGGTCGCGCAGCAATTGCAGTTCCTGCTGGCGGGGGTGCCGATCACGGCGGTTCGCGAGGACATCCGCTCGGTGCAGGTGGTCGGTCGTGCGGCCGGTGACATTCGCCTCGACCCGGCGAGGATCGAGGGCTTTACCCTGGTGGGTGCGGCGGGCCAGCGTATTCCGCTGTCCCAGGTGGGCGAGGTCGATGTGCGCATGGAGGATCCGATTCTTCGTCGACGTGACCGCACCCCGACCATGACCGTGCGCGGCGACATTGCCGAAGGCTTGCAGCCACCGGACGTATCGAGCGCGATCATCAAGGCCCTGCAGCCGATCATCGACACCCTGCCGAGCGGCTATCGGATCGAGCAGGCAGGCGCCATCGAGGAGTCGGGCAAGGCCGGCAAGGCGATCGTGCCGCTGGTGCCGATCATGGTGGCCCTGACCCTGCTGATCATCATCGTGCAGGTGCGTTCGATCTCGGCCATGATCATGGTGTTCCTCACCGCGCCCCTGGGTTTGATTGGGGTGGTGCCGACGTTGCTGATCTTCGAGCAACCGTTCGGGATCAACGCCCTGGTGGGCCTGATCGCGCTCTCGGGCATCCTGATGCGCATCACGCTGATCCTGATCGGGCAGATCCATCACAACAAGCAAGAGGGGTTGGAACCCTTCCATGCGGTCATCGAAGCCACGGTGCAACGGGCGCGTCCGGTCCTGCTGACGGCGATGGCGGCCATCCTGGCCTTTATCCCGCTAACGCACTCGGTGTTCTGGGGCACGCTGGCCTACACGCTGATCGGCGGCACGTTCGTCGGCACCATCATGACGTTGGTGTTCCTGCCTGCGATGTACGACATCTGGTTCAAGATCCGTCCTGACGCGCCAGCGCACACCCCGGCAGTACCGTTGGCGTGAGCCAGCCATTCAATGAACGTCGACTGAGCAAATGAAGAGGTTTCAAATGATGACTTCCCAAGGGCAAAAACGCATCGTCGTCACTGGCGTGGGCATTGTCGGCCCGCTGGGTTGTGGCGTGGAAGAAGTCTGGTCGCGCTTGCTGGCTGGGCGCTCCGGCATTCGTCTCTTGTCTGGCGATATCACCGAGGGGACGGGCGTGGCCGTGGGCGGGCAGGTGCCGTCGTTGGAAGAAGACCCCATCGCCGGTTACGACCCCGAGCGCATCATCCCCGCCAAGGATCGCAAGAAAATGGATCGCTTCATCGAGTTCGCCCTGGTGGCGGCCGAAGAAGCGTTGCAACAGGCGGGCTGGAAACCGACCGATGCCCACGACCAGGAGCGGACGGCGACGATCATCGCCTCGGGCGTGGGTGGCTTTGGCGCGATTGCCGGTGCGGTCCGCACCACTGAGGAGCGAGGTCCGCGCCGATTGTCACCGTTCACGGCACCGGCCGTTCTTGCCAACATGGCGGCCGGGCACGTGTCCATCCGCCACGGTTTCAAAGGTCCGCTCGGTGCGCCGGTCACTGCCTGTGCGGCGGGGGTGCAGGCCATTGGCGATGCGGCCAGGCTCATCCGCAGCGGCGAGGCGGATATCGCCGTATGCGGCGGGACGGAAGCCGCGATAGATCGCGTAACCCTGGGTTGTTTTGCCGCCGCTCGTGCGCTATCCACCGGTTTTGCCGAGCGCCCGCAAGAGGCCTCGCGGCCTTTCGATCGAGATCGCGACGGCTTTGTCATGGCCGAGGGGGCAGGGGTGCTGGTGATCGAGTCGCTGGAGCACGCCCTTGCCCGCGGCGCCCAGCCGTTGGCGGAGTTGGTCGGTTACGGCACCAGCGCCGATGCCTACCACCTGACCGCCGGCCCGGAAGATGGCAACGGCGCCCGGCGCGCGATGGAGCAGGCGTTGCGCCAGGCTGCGGTCAGCCCTTCAGACGTGCAGCATATCAATGCCCATGCGACGTCCACCCAGGTTGGCGACAATGGTGAGCTGGCGGCGATTCGCTCGGTGTTCGGGCGCGGCTCCGATGTGGCGATTGCCTCCACCAAGTCGGCCACTGGGCATCTGTTGGGGGCGGCGGGGG
>NZ_JABAEE010000164.1:0-2937 GCF_023701885.1 Pseudomonas sp. CG7
ATGGCGGCGGAGCTGGGGCCGAGGCCCCGGGCCCCCGCGGGGGCGCTTCGCGCTCGCCTGCTTTTGGGGCCGCTTCGCAGCCCAGCGGGAGCAAGCTCCCTCGCCACAGGAGACAACTACCTTCCTGGCTATTTCATCGTCTGCCCAATGATCTGCATCAGGTCAATCTGCTTGAACGGCTTGATCAACCGAGGCAGTTGCGCGGCGAAACCTTCCAGGCGTTCGGCATAACCGGTGGCCAGGATGATGGGCAGGCTCGGTTGGCGGTCGCGCAACACTTTCGCCAACTGCGCGCCGTCCATCTGCGGCATGGCCATGTCGGTGATCACCAGGTCGATGTCCAGGTTGCGCTCATACAGTTCCAGCGCCTGGGCCCCCGACGGCGCGCAAAGGACTCGGTGCCCCAGGTCTTCGATCAACAGGCGCGTGCTGGTCAGCACCAGGCTGTCATCGTCGACCACCAGCACTTTCAATTCATGGACCGGCGGCGCCGCTTCCTCGATCGCCGCTTTACCAGGGGCCGAATCGCCGGCCACTGGCAACCACAGTTCGGCGGTGGTACCGACACCTTTCTGGCTCTTGAGCGTCAGGCGGCCACCCAACTGCTCCGCCAAGCCATGCACCATCGACAAGCCGAGGCCGGTGCCCTTGCCGACGCCCTTGGTGGTGAAGAACGGATCCACAGCCGAAGCCAGCGTGGCTTCGTCCATGCCCTCGCCCTCATCGGTTATCGTCAGGCAAATGTAGCGCCCGGGGGCCATCGGCTTGTCCGGCGCGGCATCGGCCCCTTGCCGCTCATCGGCGGCGATGATGATCTGGCCGCCATGGGGCATGGCGTCCCGGGCATTGGTCGCCAGGTTGAGAATCGCCAGTTCCAATTGGTTGACATCCGCCAGCACCGGCGACAGCGCCTCGTCGAAACGGGCCTGGATGTGGATCGACGGGCCCAGGGAGCTTTGCAGCAATCCGCTGATGCCCTGCACCAGGGCCGACAGTTCGACCGATTCGTAGGTCAGTTTCTGCCGACGGGCAAACGCCAGCATGCGTTGGGTCAGCGAAACCCCGCGCAGCGCGCCCTGGGTCGCGTTTTCCAGCAATTGGGTGAGTTTCGGCTCGCTGGGCATGCGCTTGCGCACGATTTCCAGATTGCCAAGGATCACCGTCAACAGGTTATTGAAATCATGGGCAATCCCCCCGGTGAGCTGGCCGATGGCTTGCAATTTCTGGGATTGAAACAACGCCTCGCGGGCCTGTTCAAGAGCCTGCTGGGCCTGGGTGGCATCGGTGATGTCGCGGGTGATCTTGGCGAAACCCAACAGCGTGCCGGTGTCGCTGCGAATCGCATCGATGACCACGTGGGCCATGAAGCGCGTGCCGTCCTTGCGCATCCGCCAGCCTTTTTTCTCGAAGCGTCCTTCGCTGGCAGCGATGCTCAACGCCCGCTGCGGTTCGCCGGCATCGCGATCCTCGGGGGTGTAGAACATCGAGAAATGCCGGCCGATAGCCTCCACCGGCAGATAGCCCTTGATCCGCTGTGCCCCCTGGTTCCAGTTGGTGACCTGGCCTTCCGGGTCGAGCATGTAGATGGCGTAATCAGTGACGCTTTGCACCAGCAGGCGAAATTGCTGCTCGCTTTGCTTGAGGGTTTCCTCGGCCATCTTGCGGTCGGTCAGGTCGCGAGTGATCTTGGCGAAGCCGAGCAAGATGCCACTCTGGCTGTCGATGATCGGATCGATCACCACATGGGACCAGAACAGCGTGCCGTCCTTGCGCACCCGCCAGCCCTCGCCTTCGAAACGCCCCTCGCGCACGGCCGTGTCCAGCGCCCGTTGCGGCAGGCCGGCGGCGCGGTCCTGGTCGGTGTAGAACCGGGAGAAATGCTGGCCAAGGATTTCGGCTTCCTCGTAGCCCTTGAAACGCCTGGCACCGGAGTTCCAGCTGGTGATGATGCCCGAAGGGTCGGTCATGTAGATGGCATAGTCGACCACCGCATCGATGAGCAAGCGAAAGCGCTGTTCCTCGTTGATGAGCGGGGTCTTTGGGTCATTCTCGAGCATCTGGCCGGGGCATCCGTGTGGATTTTTTGCGGATTATGGAGCAAGTCTGGCTTCAGGAAAAATGATTGAGTGATCAGCAGCTCTCCAGACAGCTCACAAACCCGAATCCTACTCAGTTCCCTGTGGGAGCGAGCTTGCTCGCGATGGCGGTTTATCAGCCAGTCTTCATGTCACTGACAGACCGCTATCGCGAGCAAGCTCGCTCCCGCAGGGTGCACACTGTGTTTCCGGGGTGACCGACCACCAACGCGGCAACAGTTGCTGCACCCTGGCCTCGCCAAACCGATCGTCGATCAGCATCACTACCCCGCGATCCTGCTGGGTACGGATGACCCGGCCGGCCGCCTGTACGACTTTTTGCAATCCCGGATACAGGTAGGTGTAATCGTAGCCGTCGCCAAAAATCGCCGCCATGCGCTGTTTCATCTGCTCATTGACCGGGTTGAACTGCGCCAGCCCCAAGGTGGCAATGAAGGCGCCGATCAGGCGTGAGCCCGGCAAGTCGATGCCCTCCCCGAACGCCCCGCCCAGCACCGCAAAACCAATGCCCTGGCTGTGCTCCATGAAGCGTTCGAGAAATGCCTGCCGAGGGGCTTCGCCCATGCCCCGCGATTGCGTCCAGAGGTCGATCCGTGGGTATCGCTCGGCAAACAGCCCGGCCACTTGCTGCAGGTAATCGAAGCTGCTGAAAAAAGCCAGGTAGTTGCCCGGGCGCTCGCTGAACTGGCGGGCCATCAACGTGACGATCGGCTCCAGGGACGCCTGGCGATGGGCAAACCGGGTGGAAATACGGCTGACAACCTGTACGTCCAACTGCTCGGCCTTGAACGGCGACTCCACGTCGATCCACACCGTGTCCCCCGGCGTCCCCACCAAATCC
>NZ_JABAEE010000165.1:0-2875 GCF_023701885.1 Pseudomonas sp. CG7
ATGTCTGCGGCGGTTAGCCTTGCCCGCTCACTGCGCGCCCTGTTGTGGCCCGACGGGAATTGGTGCCTATAAATGGCCTCAGCCCCCATCGCTGGCCAGCAACTGGCGGCAACGCGACCGTCTGGAGCCGACGTCAGGTCAATAAATGCCCTGGATCGGCCTCGGGCGCTACCCCGATCAGCCCTATCTCGGCGTCGGGAGCAAAGATCATGTCATCCTCATCAAGGCTTTCTCGCCAGTCCCCAGCAAGCCCGACCTGGAATCGGTGGCCTTGTGCATCCGCCTCCACATCCCTCAGGTAAGTGCGGTCCAGTTCGTTGTTATAAACCATCTCCAGCGTAGTACCCGTACCCTCTCCGAAGCCGGTATAGCCCAGGGCCGATACATCGATCTTGTCGTCAACGGTAAAGCCTTCGATAAGATCGGCAAAGCTATGGCTGTCCGTACGATAGCTGTCCTCGGTAGAGAGATAGCGGAACACGTCGGCGTTTTCACGGTTATCTGTCCACAACGAAATGTCGGTTCTATCTCCGCCGTTGAGACGGTCTGCGCCCGCGCCACCGATGATGACATCAGCGCCAGCACCGCCGTTGATACGGTCATTGCCATCCAGGCCATAGATGATTTCCGACAAGGCAGAACCGGTCATCGTGTCTTTACCAGACGTCCCTTCGACAGTGGGTGCGGTGAACACCACGTTAGAGCTGTCCAATTGCCCCGACAGGTTGCCGTCCAAGATCAGTTCAAACCGCTGTCCAGAGCCATCCGCGTCGTAGTTCTTGAGGTAGGTGCGAGTGCCGTCTGAGCTTGCCATGACAGCCAAGGTGCCGCCATGGCCGTCGCCAATGCCGGTGAAGCCCAGGCCAATCAGGTCGCTGCGGTCCTGAGAGGCGTCGAAGTCCATGACCCGGTCGCTGTTGTTTTGCGTGGTCGTGCGGAAACTGTCGTTCAGTTCGGTGAAGCGGAAAATGTCAGCGCCAGCGCCTCCCTGCAGAACGTCGCGTCCGCCGTTGCCTTGGAGCACATCATCACCCGCCAAGCCGTGGATGATTTCAGCGGCATCGCTCCCCTGCAGGATTTCTTCGCCGGCGTATCCGTCCACATGGAGTTTGCCATCCTGGCTGCCGAAGCCGGTATCCACACTGCCATCCGCGTTCAAACGGATGACGCTGAAATCTCCGTTGCTCGTGCCCGCGGCGAGGATCTTGCCATCGTCTTGTACCGTCAACGCCACAGGCGTGTCGGCCTCGAAGGTCACCCTACCCATGGAGCCAAAGCTGGCATCGAAGGAGCCATCAGCGTTAAGCCGTGCGAGAGTAGCCAAAGCCTCGCCTTCGCCATGACCCATCACGATAATCTTGCCGTCAGCCTGTACGGTGACCACGGAGTCTTCGCCAAAACCCATGGCAGCGTTCAAGGAGAGGACACCATCATCACCGAAGCGGGTATCCAGCTGACCGTCGGGGTTGAAGCGCTGTAGGGTGTACGTCGGATCACCCACGCCGGCGGCATTGTATGCAGCCCCGACCACAACACTTCCATCTGCCTGCACCGCAGTAGAAATCCCTCCGTTGTAGTAAGCGTCTTCGGGAATCTTGACAGTCAGCACGCCATTTTCGCCAAAGCCATCGACGAAAGTGCCGTCATTGCCGATCCTTGTCACTGTGGCCTGATCAAATCCACGGGCGCTGACCTGGAATGTGCCATCCGTATTCGCCGTCAGGTCGATGTCCTTGAAGTCGTGGCTGATGTCGACCGTAATAGCGCCATTTTGGCCAAAGCTGGCATCGCGCGTCCCGTCGCTGTTGAAGCGCTCCACCTGTACGCCGGTGTTCAACGCAACGGCGACAAGCACCTTGCCATCGGTCTGCACCGCCGTCAGCTCGTAGCGCGACGCCGGGGCTATCGCAGCAGGTACGATGTCGATGCCACCTTCATGGAAGCTGGTGTCGAGGCTACCATCGGCGTTTAGCCGGACAACGGAATGCTTCTGTTCGTAACCGTAGCTTTCCTCACCTGGCGCTCCGGGGTATCCCCATGCCAGGTACTCGGTATAGCCTCCAACCAATATCTTGCCGTCCGGTTGGATAATGATGCTCTGGTTATTATCGAACTGGCCGGTGAGGGCGACCTGGACAGTGCCCGGGCCAGTTATCACGGTATGGGTATTTGCCATCGTGCTATCGCTGGTTGCCATGGGTTAATCCTTTAACGGGTGTTGGATTCGTCACTCTAGTAGAGCAGTAAGGATTTGCACGCCGCCCCAGCGTTGGCATGAGCAGAGTTCGACCGGTGGTTTGTGGAAGCCGAAGGAAAGGGGCACTTCCGCTTTAACGTCTGAGTTGTATAAGACGGTGTTGGTGATGGTGGTGATGGTGGTGATGGTGTGTATATCCGTTATTCAGGTAACGGCTACTTATGGTTCCGCTCTTACAGCGGGTCACTTTTGAGAAGCGCAAAAGTAACCAAAACGCTTCTGCCCCACCACTCGGCACCTCGCCTAGGCTCGGTGTGCCCTCACTCCGGCATTGCTCCGTGGGCCGCCGCGAAGGGCCATCCATGGCCCAGCGCGGCTACCTCGGCATCCATGCCGAGGTGCCCACTGCGCAATACCTGCGTTCGGCCAGCGTGGTTTAACGGGGCATCCAGATCAAGATCAAGATCAAAAGCAAGAGCAAGAGCAAGAGCAAGAGCAAGAGCAAGAGCATGAGCAAGAGCAAGAGACACATGCCAGCACTATTTGTCTGAGCCTCCGCTATCGCGAGCAAGCTCGCTCCCACACTTAATCTTCAGCAGACTGAGCTGGTCTAATAGTCCCGGACACCTCAATAGGTGAAACTACACCTATTGAGGAATATTCCATGACCAAGAAGTA
>NZ_JABAEE010000166.1:0-2679 GCF_023701885.1 Pseudomonas sp. CG7
AACACACTTTGCTGCATCCCCTCCCTCTCCCCCGGGTGGGAGCCAGCTGGCCCGCTATCGCGGTTCGTCCGCTCCTATGAGGTGGCTGACATACCGCTATCGCGAGCAAGCTCGCTCCCACAGGGTTGATGTATGAAGTGGTATTCAGGCCTGCCCCAGCACAAGGAGTCTGTGCGAGACTTGCCACAACAATAAAAACAGCTCCTGCGAGAGTGCCCCATGGCCGCACCTGCTCCTGCCTTGTCCCACGAGGCCATCATCCAGGCTTCCTGGTCCCGTTGCCGCGCCTTCGGCCTGAATCACCAGAGCGTGCCGGCCTTCGATCAGTTGCCCGCCCAAGGCATCGCCCACTTGCTGGAAAGCCAGCATTCGCTGGTGCAGACCACCCATCAGGAGGTCTTGCCGTATTACGAGAACATCCTCAGCAACTCCAATTGCCTGATCATGCTGGCCGACAACCAGGGCCAAGTGCTGACCTCCTGGGGCACCCAGCGCTTCATCGAGCCGAAACTGGCCCATGGCTTCAGCGCCGGGGCGAGCTGGATGGAGCGCTGCACCGGCACCAACGCCATCGGCACCGCGCTGGCCTGCGAACAGGCGGTGCACATCGAGCACGATGAACACTTCCTCAAGGCCAACCGCTTCATGACCGGCTCCGCCGCGCCGATCTTCGATGCCGAGCGCAAGGTCATCGCCGTGCTGGACGTCTCCAGCGACAGCTACCTGCCGCCGTCCCACACCCTGGGCATGGTCAAGATGATGAGCCAGACCGTGGAGAACCGGTTGATCCTCAACCTGTTTCGCGGTGAACACTTCCAACTGACGTTCAACACCGGTTTGAACAACCTCGACAGCCAGTGGGCCGGGCTGTTGATTTTCGATGAAAGCGGCCAGGTGCTCTCGGCGAATCGACGCGCGGATAACCTGCTGGGCCTGAGCTTGTCGCGGGTCAGCATCGAAAGCCTGTTCAAGGTGTCGCTGCTGGAACTGCTGAACCAACCCGACGGCCTGCCATTCGCCCTGCAAGCGTCTGGCAGCAATCGATTCCAATGTCTGCTCAGGCGCCCGAGTCAGGTGTCGATCAGGGCACGCGTGTTCACCGAAGCAACGCCTGCGCCGGCCCCCGCCAGCAACACCATCGGCCTCAACACCCTGCACTTCGGTGACAGCCGCGTGGAGAAAGCCGTGCGCCAGGCCGAGCGCTTGCTGGAGAAGGACATTCCACTGTTGATCCATGGCGAGACCGGCGTCGGCAAGGAAGTGTTCGTCAAGGCCCTGCACCAGGCCAGTTCGCGCGCCAAGCAGCCATTCATTGCCGTGAACTGCGCCGCGATCCCCGCCGAGTTGGTGGAGTCGGAATTGTTCGGTTATGAGAAAGGCGCGTTCACCGGCGCCAACCAGAAAGGCAGCATCGGCCTGATCCGCAAGGCCGACCGCGGCACGCTGTTTCTCGACGAGATTGGCGACATGCCCCTGCCGACCCAGGCCCGGCTGCTGCGGGTCTTGCAGGAACGTTGCGTGCAACCGGTGGGCAGCGCCGAGCTGTTCCCGGTGGACATCCGCATCATCTCCGCCACCAACCGCTCACTGCGCGAACAGGTGCAACTGGGGCGGTTTCGCGAAGACTTGTACTACCGCATCGGCGGCCTGACCCTGGAACTGCCGCCCTTGCGCGAACGCAGCGACAAGCAGGCCCTGTTCAAGCGCCTGTGGGAACCCCACCGCGAACCAACCCAATGGGCCGGCCTGAGCCGTGAGGTATTGGACCTGTTTGAACGCCACCCCTGGCCGGGCAACCTGCGACAGGTCAGCAGCGTGCTGCAAGTGGCCCTGGCGATGGCCGAGGAACAGCCGATCCGTCCGGAGCATTTGCCCGACGACTTTTTTGTCGACCTGGAAATGGAACCGGTGGAAACCCCTGAACCACTGACGGTGGACCTCAACGATGCCGAAGACCTGAACCGCCAGCTTCAGGCCGTGGGCGGGAATATCTCGCACCTGGCGCGCCGACTGGGGGTCAGCCGCAATACCTTGTACAAACGCCTGCGGCAGCTGGAAAGCTGATACAAAACCTGTGGGAGCAAGCCCACTCCCACAGGGGGAAATGCGCTACCCGAGAACACCTGGAAAAAAATGTGGGAGCGAGCCTGCTCGCGAAGGCGTCGGGTCAGCCAACCTCAATGCTGAATGACACCCCGCTTTCGCGCGCAGGCTCGCTCCCACAAGGAATTTGTGTGAACGCCGATTGCTTGAACACCCACGAAACCTGTGGGAGCGAGCTTGCTCGCGATAGCGTCAGTTCAACCGAGAATGGTGCCGGCTCAGTCGAACGCACCGTTGAGCACTTCATAAATGATGCCAGTGGCAATCGCCACCAGGATCAGGTCCGTGCCGACCTGCTGCCATTCATAACCGTCATAGTGCGGCAAGCGTCCCAACAGCCGGCCATCGAGCTTCTTGGCGATGCCGGGTGGCAACGGCTTGCCTCGGGCCAGGTTTTTCTGGATGCCCGGCGGCAATGCCGGGCCGGGGCTCCAATAATCGCGATAACCGCCAATCACACCCAGGATGCCGCCACGGTCGATGCTGGGGCCGTTATGCCAATCACTGCCACCGCCTTGGTTTCCCTTGCCGCCTTGGTTGCCTTTGCCGCCCTGGCCACCCTTGTCACCAGGATTC
>NZ_JABAEE010000167.1:0-1959 GCF_023701885.1 Pseudomonas sp. CG7
ACCTTGACTAACCCGGCCCAGACGCCGGTGACCGTGACCTTGAGCAATGGCTCGGTGATCACCATTGCTGCTGGCCAGACGACCGGCAGCGTTAACGTCGAGACGCCAGCCAATGACGTCTACAACAACGGCAGCACGGTCAGCACCACGATTACCGGCGCAACCGGCGGTAACTTCGAGAACCTGGTCCCGAGCACTGCGCCTGCGGTCACCACCATCACTGACTCCGCCGACACCACTGGCCTGACGCTGACGGCCAGCAATACCATCACCGAAGGCGGCCAGATTACCTACACCGCCACCCTGACCAACCCGGCCCAGACGCCGGTGACCGTGACCTTGAGCAATGGCTCGGTGATCACCATTGCTGCTGGCCAAACCACTGGCACTGTCGCCGTTGATACGCCTGCCAATGACGTCTACAACAACGGCAGTACCGTCAGCACCACGATTACCGGCGCAACCGGCGGTAACTTCGAGAACCTGGTGCCGAGCACGGCGCCTGCGGTCACCACGATTACTGATTCGGCGGATGCCACTGGCCTGACCTTGACCGCCAGCAACACCATCACCGAAGGTGGCCAGATCACCTACACCGCCACCTTGACCAACCCGGCCCAGACTCCGGTAACCGTGACCTTGAGCAATGGCTCGGTCATCACCATTGCTGCTGGCCAAACCACGGGCACTGTCAACGTTGATACGCCTGCCAATGACGTCTACAACAACGGCAGCACCGTCAGCACCACCATCACCGGTACGACCGGTGGCAACTTCGAGAACCTGGTGCCGAGCACGGCGCCTGCGGTCACCACGATTACTGATTCGGCGGATACCACTGGCCTGACCTTGACCGCCAGCAACACCATCACCGAAGGCGGCCAGATCACCTACACCGCCACCTTGACCAACCCGGCCCAGACTCCGGTGACCGTGACCTTGAGCAACGGCGCGGTGATCAACATCGCTGCCGGTCAGACGACCGGGACCGTCAACGTCGAGACACCGGCTAATGACGTCTATAACAACGGCAGCACGGTCAGCACCACGATTACCGGCACAACCGGCGGTAACTTCGAGAATCTGGTGCCGAGCACGACGCCTGCCGTTACTACGATCACCGATTCGGCCGATACAACCGGCCTGACGCTGAGCGCCAGCGAAACCATCACCGAAGGCGGCCAGATCACCTACACGGCGACGCTGAGCAACCCGGCCCAGACCCCGGTGACCGTGACCTTGAGCAACGGCGCGGTGATCAACATCGCTGCCGGTGCGACCACCGGCACCGTCGCCGTGGATACACCCGCCAACGACGTCTACAACAACGGCAGTACCGTAAGCACCACTATTACCGGTGCGACGGGTGGCAACTTTGAGAGTCTGGTGCCGAGCACTGTGCCTGCGGTCACTACGATTACCGATTCGGTAGACCCTACTACCGTGACGTTGACTGCTACGCCAACCGTGAATGAAAACGGCACCATCACCTACACCGCGACCCTGACCGGTGCCGATGGCAAGCCCGTCACCGCGCAGAACGGTCCGGTGACCGTGACGCTGGAAAGCGGCAAGACCATCACCATCGCTGCTGGCGCTAGCTCGGGCACGCTCGATGTCGCTGTGGGTAACGACGTTTACCAAGGTCCGACCACCGTCACCGAAAGCATCAGTACCGCCACTGGCGGCAACCTCGAAGCTATCGCGCCTAACACCGCTCCGGTCAGCACCGTGGTCAGCGATGTCAACGACACCACCACCGTGACGTTGACCGCTACGCCGACCGTGAACGAAAACGGCACCATCACCTACACCGCGACCCTGACCGGTGCCGATGGCAAGCCCGTCACCGCGCAGAACGGTCCGGTGACCGTGACTCTGGAAAGCGGCAAGACCATCACCATCGCTGCTGGCGCTAGCTCGGGCACGCTCGATGTCGCTGTGGGTAACGACGTTTAC
>NZ_JABAEE010000167.1:2057-2651 GCF_023701885.1 Pseudomonas sp. CG7
CGAAAGCGGCAAGACCATCACCATCGCTGCTGGCGCTAGCTCGGGTACGCTCGATGTCGCTGTGGGTAACGACGTTTATCAAGGTCCGACCACCGTCACCGAATCGATTGCCTCGGCATCGGGCGGTAACCTGGAAGCCATCGCGCCTAACACTGCGCCAGTCAGCACCATCGTTAGCGATGTCGACGACACCACCACCGTGACGTTGACCGCCACTCCGACCGTGAATGAAAACGGCACCATCACCTACACCGCGACCCTGACCGGTGCCGATGGCAAGCCAGTTACCGCGCAAAACGGTCCCGTGACCGTGACGTTGGAAAGCGGCAAGACCATCACCATCGCCGCCGGCGCAAGCTCGGGTGCATTGGATGTAGCCGTTGGCAACGATGTGTACCAAGGCCCAACGACAGTTACTGAGTCGATCAAAGATGCATCCGGTGGCAACTTGGAGGCCATTGCTCCAAACACCGCCCCAGTTAGCACCATCGTTAGCGATGTCGACGACACCACCACCGTGACGTTGACCGCCACTCCGACCGTGAATGAAAACGGCACGATCACTTACACCGCGACCCTCACCGGTGCCGATGG
>NZ_JABAEE010000168.1:0-2356 GCF_023701885.1 Pseudomonas sp. CG7
GCCTGTTCGACGATTTCACCCTTGTCCATGAAGATCACGCGGTTGGCCACGGTGCGGGCGAAGCCCATCTCGTGGGTCACGCAGAGCATGGTCATGCCGTCTTCGGCCAGGCCGATCATGGTGTCCAGCACCTCTTTCACCATCTCTGGGTCGAGTGCCGAGGTCGGTTCGTCGAACAGCATGATTTTCGGCTTCATGCACAGGGCACGGGCAATGGCCACACGCTGTTGCTGACCGCCCGAGAGCTGGCCCGGATACTTGTGCGCCTGCTCTGGAATGCGTACGCGCTCCAGGTAATGCATGGCGATTTCCTCGGCCTTGCGCTTGGGCATCTTGCGCACCCACATCGGCGCCAGGGTGCAGTTCTGCAGGATGGTCAGGTGCGGGAACAGGTTGAAGTGCTGGAACACCATGCCGACTTCACGGCGGATCGCTTCGATCTGCTTGAGGTCGTTGGTCAACTCCACGCCATCGACCACGATGCGACCCTGCTGGTGCTCTTCCAGGCGGTTGAGGCAGCGGATAGTCGTGGACTTGCCGGAACCCGACGGGCCGCACAGCACGATACGCTCGCCCTGCTTGACGTTCAGGTTGATGTCTTTCAACACGTGGAACTGGCCGTACCACTTGTTCACGCCCTGCATCTGAATAATGCCTTCAGGGCTCACAGGCTGTTTGATCGCTTCACTCATGAGTCAACTCCTAACGCTTGTGGCCAGTGTCCAGCTTGCGTTCCAAATGCATGGAATAGCGGGACATACCAAAACAGAAAATCCAGAACACCAGGGCGGCAAACACATAGCCTTCAGTGGCCATGCCCAGCCATTTCGGGTCGGCGGCAGCTTGTTTCACGCTGTTGAGCAGGTCGAACAGACCGATGATGATCACCAGGCTCGTGTCCTTGAACAGTGCAATGAAGGTGTTGACGATCCCCGGGATCACCATCTTCAGTGCCTGTGGAAGGATCACCAGGCCCATGCTGCGCCAGTAACCCAGGCCCATCGCCGCGGCCGCTTCGTATTGCCCCTTCGGAATGGCTTGCAGGCCGCCGCGCACCACTTCGGCCACATAGGCCGACTGGAACAGGATCACCCCGATCAATGCCCGCAGCAGCTTGTCGAAGTTCATGCCTTCGGGCAGGAACAGCGGCAGCATCACCGACGACATGAACAGCACCGTGATCAACGGCACACCGCGCCAGAACTCGATGAAGGTCACGCAGACCACGCGGATCGCCGGCATGTTCGAGCGCCGGCCCAGGGCCAGGACGATGCCCAGCGGCAGAGCACCGACGATACCGACGGTGGCGATCACCAACGTCAGCATCAGGCCGCCCCACTGGCTGGTCGCCACGGTATCCAGACCGAAAACGCCACCGTGCAGCAGGCACCAGGCAATGATCGGGTACAGCACCAGGAAGCTGAGGCCGTAGATCGCCTTGCGCGGGAAGCGCGAGATGAACAGCGGCGCCACACCCAGCACTGCCGCCCACACGGTCAGGTCTACGCGCCAGCGCAGGCCCGTCGGGTAATAGCCGTACATGAACTGGCCGAAACGCTGTTGGATGAACACCCAGCAGGCGCCCTCCTTGGTGCAATCGGCCTGGGTGGTGCCGACCCAGTTGGCATCGAGGATAGCCCAACCGAGGATCGGTGGAACTATCAGGTAGATCAGGTAGAACGCGAACAACGTCAGCAGCGTGTTGAGCCAGCTGGAGAACATGTTCGCGCGCATCCATGCCACCGGCCCGAACACTTTGCTCGGTGGCGGCATATCAGGTTTGAAAGTATGGGATGTCATGCGCTTTTCCTCACCGCTCGATCAGCGCAATGCGCTTGTTGTACCAGTTCATCAGCAAGGAAATGCTGATACTGATCGCCAGGTACACACTCATGGTGATCGCGATCACCTCGATGGCCTGACCGGTCTGGTTCAACACCGTGCCAGCAAACAGCGAAACCATTTCCGGGTAACCGATACCGGCAGCCAGGGAAGAGTTTTTCGCCAGGTTCAGGTATTGGCTGGTCAACGGCGGGATGATCACACGTAGGGCTTGCGGGATGATCACCTTGCGCAGGGTCGGACCGTTGCGCAGGCCCAGCGAGTGGGCCGCCTCGGTCTGGCCATGGCTCACGGACTTGATGCCCGAGCGCACGATCTCGGCGATGAACGCCGCGGTGTACACGGTCAAGGCCAGGGTCAAGGCCAGCAGCTCAGGGATCAATACCCAGCCACCGACGAAGTTGAAGCCCTTGAGCTGCGGCATTTCCCAATGCACGGGCGCGCCGAAGATCAGTGCGCACACCGCCGGGATCACCAGGAACAGCGCCAAGCCGACCCAGAATTTATGGAACGG
>NZ_JABAEE010000169.1:0-2178 GCF_023701885.1 Pseudomonas sp. CG7
ATCAACGCCCTCTGGATCGTCGTCGCCGCCGTGGCCATCTACCTGGTCGCCTACCGCTACTACAGCCTCTTCATCGCCAACAACGTGATGCAACTCGATGCGCGCCGGGCCACCCCCGCCGTGCTCAACAACGATGGCCTGGACTACGTCCCGACCAACAAACACATCCTTTTCGGCCACCACTTCGCAGCCATTGCCGGCGCGGGGCCGTTGGTCGGGCCGGTGCTGGCGGCGCAGATGGGCTACCTGCCCGGCACGCTCTGGCTGATCGCCGGCGTGGTGCTGGCCGGTGCGGTGCAGGACTTCATGGTCCTGTTCCTGTCCACCCGCCGCAACGGTCGCTCCCTGGGCGACATGGTGCGCGAGGAAATGGGCCGTATCCCCGGCACCATCGCGCTGTTCGGCTGCTTCCTGATCATGATCATCATCCTCGCGGTGCTGGCGCTGATCGTGGTCAAGGCCCTGGCCGAGAGCCCGTGGGGCATTTTCACGGTGATGGCGACCATCCCGATCGCGATGTTCATGGGCATCTACATGCGCTACATCCGCCCGGGCCGCATCGGCGAGATCTCGATCATCGGCGTGCTGTTGCTGCTGGGTTCGATCTGGCTGGGCGGGCAGATTGCCGCCGACCCGGTCTGGGCCAAGGCCTTCACCTTCACCGGGATCCAGATCACCTGGATGCTGATCGGCTATGGTTTTGTCGCGGCGGTGCTGCCGGTGTGGCTGATCCTGGCGCCACGGGACTACCTGTCCACGTTCCTCAAGATCGGCACCATCGTCGCCCTGGCGATCGGCATCCTGGTCACCATGCCCGAGCTGAAAATGCCGGCACTGACCCAGTTCACCGACGGCACCGGGCCGGTGTGGAAGGGCGGTCTGTTCCCGTTCCTGTTCATCACCATCGCCTGCGGCGCGGTCTCGGGCTTCCACGCGCTGATCTCCTCGGGCACCACGCCCAAGCTGCTGGACAATGAAACCAACGCCCGCTACATCGGTTACGGCGGCATGCTGATGGAGTCCTTCGTGGCGATCATGGCCATGGTGGCCGCTTCGGTGATCGAACCGGGCGTGTACTTCGCCATGAACAGCCCGGCGGCGATCGTCGGTACTGATGTGGTGGCCGTGGCCCAGACTGTCAGCAGTTGGGGCTTTGCAATCACCCCCGACGCGCTGCAAGCGGTGGCCAAGGACATCGGCGAGACCACCATCCTGGCCCGTGCCGGCGGTGCGCCGACCCTGGCGGTGGGGATCGCGCAGATCCTGCACTCGGTGCTGCCGGGTGAGAACACCATGGCGTTCTGGTACCACTTCGCGATCCTGTTCGAAGCGCTGTTCATCCTCACCGCGGTGGACGCCGGCACCCGTGCCGGGCGGTTCATGCTGCAGGACTTGCTCGGCTCGTTCGTGCCGGCCCTCAAACGCACCGAATCCTGGACCGCCAACCTGATCGCCACCGCCGGCTGCGTGGCGCTGTGGGGTTACTTGTTGTACCAGGGCGTGATCGATCCGCTGGGCGGCATCAACACCTTGTGGCCGCTGTTCGGCATTTCCAACCAGATGCTGGCCGGGATCGCCCTGATGCTCGCCACCGTGGTGCTGATCAAGATGAAGCGCCAGCGCTATGTCTGGGTCACGCTGCTGCCGGCGAGCTGGCTGCTGATCTGCACCACCACCGCGGGCCTGATCAAGCTGTTCGACGCCAACCCGGCGATCGGCTTCCTGGCCCTGGCGCGCAAATACAACGACGCCCTGGCCGCCGGCCAGATCCTGGCCCCGGCCAAGAGCATCGAGCAGATGCAGCACGTGGTGTTCAACGCCTACACCAACGCAACGCTGACGGTGTTGTTCCTGTTCGTGGTCTTCAGCATCCTGTTCTACGCGCTCAAGGTCGGCATCGCCGCCTGGGGCACGAAGGAACGCACGGACAAGGAAGCACCCTTCCAGGCCCTGCCGGACGCTTGATAGAGGATTGCAACGATGTTCAATGACTTGAGTCGCTTGGGTAAATACCTCGGTCAGGCCGCCCGCCTGATGGTCGGCATGCCCGACTACGACAACTACGTCGAGCACATGCAAACCAAGCACCCGGACAAGCCGATGATGGACTATGAGGCGTTCTTCCGGGAACGCCAGGAGGCCCGTTACGGTGGCAAGGGTGGGCCCAAGTGCTGTTGA
>NZ_JABAEE010000016.1:0-98761 GCF_023701885.1 Pseudomonas sp. CG7
TCGTCAGAAGCGTCAGATTTGTATAAGAGATTTTTATAAGATACAGTAGGTCATGTCCGCCACCGCAACTCCAGCCCGTCCCGCGCCGGATCACCACGCCCAATTCATCGAGCTGCTGCGCACCAGCCTTGAACAAAACGCTTTCATCAAACTGGTACTGGCCAAGTACGTGGGGGACGAAGCGGACCTCCAGCGGCTGATCATCAAGCAGCTGACGGTCAAGGACCAGCCATGCCTGTCCTTCGTCTACCGCTACAAGACCCGCGACATCACCAAGAATTTCCCACTGGCCGAAGGCGTGGACACCATCGCCGCGCTGTTGCCGGCGTCGTTCAAGAACGCGCATTTGCTGGCGGTCACCGACGAGGCGCAGCTGGAGTACAGCAAGAAGGGCAAGAGCTCGCTATTCAAGAGCAAGCCCCAGCAACTGCGGGAAGTGCCGGCTGCCGAGCACAACCGTGAGAAAAATCGCTTCCTCGACCTGAGCCGGCCATTTTTGGCTGACCTGGGCGTGACCAACCACACGCACGAGCTGATTCCGGCGATGTCGCGCAAGTGGAAGCAAATCAACAAGTTCCTCGAGGTCTTCAGCCATGCGCTGACGTCTTCGCCCCTGGCCTTGGACATACCGGTGCGGGTCTCGGATTTCGGTTCGGGCAAGGGCTACCTGACCTTCGCCATCCATGACTACCTGCGCAACACCTTGCAGGCCGAGGGCGTGGTGACAGGGGTCGAGCTGCGCGAAGACATGGTCAAGCTCTGCAACGAAGCCGCCGCGCGCCTGGAGCACCCGGGCCTGAGCTTCCAGCACGGTGACGTGCGCAGCGTGGCGCCGAGCGCGGTGGATGTGATGATCGCCTTGCACGCCTGCGACATCGCCACCGACTACGCGATCCACATGGGCATTCGCTCGGGCGCCTCGATCATCATGTGCTCGCCGTGCTGCCACAAGCAGATCCGCCTGCAGATCCAGAGCCCGGCGCTGCTCAAGCCGATGCTGCAATACGGCCTGCACCTGGGCCAGCAAGCGGAAATGGTCACTGACAGCTTGCGGGCGCTGTTCCTCGAAGCGTGTGGCTACGAGACCAAGGTGTTCGAGTTCATCTCCCTGGACCACACCAACAAGAACAAGATGATCCTGGCCGTCAAACGCGCCGAACCGGCGGACCCCACCGAGCTGCTGGCAAAAATCGAAGAACTCAAGGCCTTCTACCACATCACCGAGCACTGCCTCGAAACGCTGCTGCGGGCGGATGGTTACCTCGCCTGACAACACTGACCTGAACCCTGTGGGAGCGAGCCTGCTCGCGAAGAACGATAACGCGGTGCATCTGACAAACCGCGTTGTCTGATTCGCGAGCAGGCTCGCTCCCACAAATGTTCACCATCAGCGAGCTACGATGCAGCCCGTCAGCTCGCGGCCAGAGATTCTCCCCGTTCTGTTACAGCGGACTACCTTTAATGCGTCCACCCCTCACGCATTCCCAAAGGAGTCCTTCCCATGGCCGCCAAGAAAATCCTGATGCTGGTCGGCGATTACGTCGAAGATTATGAAGTCATGGTGCCGTTCCAGGCCCTGCAGATGATCGGCCACACCGTGAACGCCGTGTGCCCGGACAAAACCGCAGGCCAAACGGTGCGCACGGCGATCCACGATTTCGAAGGCGACCAGACCTACAGCGAAAAACCGGGGCACTTGTTCGCCCTCAACCATGACTTCGCCAACGTCCAGGCCGCCGACTACGACGCGCTGCTGGTGCCGGGTGGCCGGGCGCCGGAATACCTGCGCCTGAACGAAGCCGTCCTGCAACTGGTGCGTGATTTCGATCTGGCGGGCAAGCCGATTGCCGCGGTGTGCCACGGTGCGCAATTGCTGGCGGCGGCGGGCATCCGCGAAGGGCGCGAATGCAGCGCCTACCCAGCGTGCGCTCCGGAAGTCCGGCTGGCGGGCGGGACCTATATGGACATTCCCGTGACCCAAGGCCATGTCCAGGGCAACCTGGCGACCGCACCGGCCTGGCCTGCGCACCCGAACTGGCTGGCGGGATTCCTGACCCTGCTGGGCACGGCCATCACTTTGTAGTAACGGACTGGCGGGACAAGCGCAGCGGGTCTTTACTCTCGGGGCATGTCCTCATTGCCTGGAGAACAATCATGTCCGGATGGTACGAAGTCAGCAAAAGCAGCAGCGGCCAGTTTCGTTTTGTGCTCAAGGCGGCCAACGCCGAGACAATCCTGACCAGCGAGTTGTACACCACCCGCAGTGGCGCCGACGGCGGCATCGCTTCGGTGCAGAAAAACAGCCCGTTGGCCGAACGCTATGAACTCAAGACCACCAAGGACGGCCACCCGTACTTCAACCTCAAGGCCGGCAACCACGAAGTGATTGGCAGCAGTGAGGCGTATTCATCAGATGCAGCCCGGGACAAAGGCATCGCTAGCGTCAAGGCCAATGGACTGACGACGGTCATCAAGGACAAGACGGTGGCTGCGCTCTGAATTCATCTCTATGGGAGCTTGTTCCCGCTCGGCTGTAAATGCTGTAGGAGCTGTCGAGTGCAACGAGGCTGCGATCTTGTCCCAGACAATTGAGTCTCAAGGCGAAAGATCAAAAGATCGCAGGCTTCGCCAGCTCCTACAGAGCCGAGCGGGAGCAAGCTCCCTCGCCACCCACGCTGACCTGAAGGGTTGAGCTTAAGGTCAGCCTTGCGAGGCTAAACCTCCACCGGCACCGACAATTTCGGATCGCCCAACGGATGGCTCTTGGCATCGAAGAAGTGCAATTGTACGTCCAGCCCCTCGAACACCTTGGCGTAATGCCGCTTCTGATGCTGGATGAACGCCTGGCTTCGCGGATAGATCGAAACCGCCACGGTTTTCGGGGCGGCCAGGCGCAGGGCATGGACAATGTGCCGATCCTGCTCGCCGAGGGCATGGCCGAACAGGCACAGATTATCGCCATGCTGCAGCAACTGGTCGTAGCAGAACGACAGGTAATCGCTGCTGCGGATGGTCTTGAGCTTGTCGGTGCTGGGACCTTCATTGACGAACAGCGGCACGTCGTCGAGGGTCTTGATCGTGTTGTTGATGGCGAAACTGCCCAGCAAGGTGCCTTCGGTGGACGTGAGCTTGCGCGCCGTGCCGTCCTGGTTGCGCACCAGATGCAGGCCGCCGTGGAGGTACAGCAGGCGTGGTTTGTCCGCGCTCGCCTGGCTCAGGTCGAAATTGTGGTCATCGCCAAAGAACAGATCGCTGAGGGTCTCGGCCCCATGCTGGATCGCCCAGTAATTGAGCAAGTCGTAATTGGTGGTGAACACCGTGCGGTAGCGGCTCAGTTCCTGATTGATTGTCGCAAGGGTCGATGGCTGCACCAGCCGCCACGGGATATGCACCGCGTGCACGGTGTTGATCAGCGCTTCCTTGATTGCGTAGTAGCGGTTACGCGGGGCGGCGGAGCTGACGGCCAGGGCCGTGTTGACCCGACTGGTGGTTTTCAGCGCCCCGAGCACCTGTTCGAAGCTGCGCGTCTGCATCGCGTCGAACACGCTCAGTTCCGACGGGCTCAAGGGTTTTTCCTCGACGGTGCGGGCATTTTCGAACAGCGAGTCATAGCCGAAATCGTCCCACACCGCACGGCTGGCGCCATTGCCCAGCAGCAGGCCGCTGAAGGCAGTGTCGGCGCGCAAGGCCTCCCAGTCTTCGAGCCGGGTGTCGTATTCCTGGAAATCGGTCATCGCAAGGATCATCTCAAAACGTGGCAAAGGCAGGCCGCGACTTTATCACGACCCAGTCTTGAGCCAGATCAAGATACGTTGTGACTACTCGGTCAATCCTGTACGCCCCTGCCGATTCGGCCTCTTCCAGGAGCGTGACCCCATGAGCAGCACGTTGTTCATTCCCGCCGTGAACATCATGGGGCTGGGCTGCCTCGATGAAGCGATGACCGCTATCCGCAACTACGGCTTTCGCAAAGCCCTGATCGTCACCGACGCAGGGCTGGCCAAGGCCGGCGTCGCCACCAAGGTGGCCGAGTTGTTGGCGCAACAGGATATCGACTCGGTGATTTTCGACGGTGCCAAGCCCAACCCGAGCATTGCCAATGTCGAGCTCGGGCTGGGCTTGCTCAAGGAAAGCCAGTGCGATTTCGTCGTGTCCCTGGGCGGCGGTTCACCCCACGATTGCGCCAAGGGCATCGCCCTGTGCGCCACCAACGGCGGACAGATCCGTGACTATGAAGGGGTGGACCGTTCGAGCAAGCCGCAACTGCCGCTGATCGCCATCAACACCACGGCGGGCACCGCCAGCGAGATGACCCGTTTCTGCATCATCACCGACGAGACCCGCCACGTGAAAATGGCGATTGTCGATCGCAACGTGACCCCGCTGATGTCGGTGAATGACCCAGCGTTGATGGTGGCGATGCCCAAGGGCCTGACGGCCGCCACTGGCATGGATGCGCTGACCCATGCGATCGAGGCTTATGTCTCCACCGCCGCCACGCCGATTACCGATGCCTGCGCCCTGAAGGCCATTACCCTGATCAGCAACAACCTGCGCCTGGCCGTGCGCGACGGCACCGATCTGGCGGCGCGGGAAAACATGGCCTATGCGCAATTTCTCGCGGGGATGGCGTTCAACAATGCGTCGTTGGGTTTCGTGCACGCGATGGCGCATCAACTGGGTGGTTTTTACGACTTGCCTCACGGCGTGTGCAATGCCGTGCTGTTGCCCCATGTACAGAGTTTCAACGCCTCGGTGTGCGCCGCTCGCCTGACCGACGTGGCCCATGCCATGGGCGCCGATACACGGGGTTTCAGCCCGGAAGAGGGAGCCCGGAACGCTATTGCGGCGATCCGCAGCCTGGCCCAGGACGTGGACATTCCGGCCGGTTTGCGTGATTTGGGCGTGCGCCTCAACGACGTTCCGGTGCTGGCCGCCAACGCCTTGAAAGACGCGTGTGGCCTGACCAACCCACGGGCGGCGGACCAGCGGCAGGGCGAAGAGATTTTCCGCAGCGCGTTCTAGGCTTTGTATGAAAAGTCGCGCAGGCACTTTTCGTAAAAAGCCTAAGCGACCCGGGGCGGCACGAACCTCACACAGAGCATCGCCGTCGCCCCCAGCAGTGCGCACAACGCCGCCAGCGGCCAGGCTTGCTGGCTCAACAGCAGGCTGGCCATGGCGCCGATCACCGACGCCATCAGTTGATGCAGGAACCCGCTCAATGCCATGGCATAAGCGCCGGCCACCGGTGAGCCTTCATTGGCCAGGGACAGGCTGATGGGGTAGATCAACGACTGGCCGAACACCGCGAAGCAGTAAGGCAGCCAGAAGAGCAACGCGATACCGCTCAGGGTGAGGCTGCCTGCCAGCATGGTCATGCTGCCGCCGAGCACCAGCGCGATGCCCCAGCCCATCATTCGCCGTTGACCGGTGCGCAGCACAAAGGCATTCACCGCCAGTGCCCCGAGCAGGTACGCGGCACTGATCGGCCAGCCCAGCAAGCCGTATTCAATGGCCGACCAGTGGAAGCTCTCCTGCAGGATCAGCGGCGCGGCGGTATTGAAGGCGACGATCACGCCGTAACCCAGCCCACCGGCCAAGGCCGGCAGCAGGACCGCCCGCTGCCGGAATATCTGCCCGTAGATACCCCACGCAGATTGCCCGTTGCTGGCCTGTATCAGCACCGGGAAACGGGCCCTGGACACCGCCGCTGCCATGGCCAGGCTGACGGCGCCCAATCCCTGGAAAATCGCCTCCCAGCCGAAAGCCGCCTGGATCAGCGAGCCCAGGTACTGGCCAATACCGAGGGCAATCACAAAGGCGATCGATATCCAGGACAGGGCCTTGGCCAGCAGGTCACCGCTGAAGCTGTCACGAATCAGGACCCGCGCCATCACCGAGATACCGCTGGCGCCGATGCCCTGGATCAACCGAAGCGTCAGGAACGCCTCGATTGTCGTGCCCAGCGGCAAGGCCAGGTTGCCCAGGCCGTACAACCCCAAAGCCACCAGCAAGACCGGCTTGCGCCCCAGGCGCTGGCTCAGGCTGCCCCACAGCAACATGGGCAGCGCCATGCCGATCAAGTACACCGACAGGCCCCATGACACCCGGGACGCGTCGGCACCGATATCCCGGGCGATATCCGGCAGGGCGGGCAAATAGATGCTCATGCCCAGTTGTGCCAGGAAGACGGTGGTGCAAGTGACGATCAGGGTTGTACGGTTCTTCATCAAGCGTCCTGTCTCAGGGGCGGAGGTCACGCCCGTGGGTCAGCAGCAGTTCGGTGATCTTTTCGCAAAACGAGCGAATCACGTCAGGCTCCATGTCGGCGCGCAGGGTAATGCGAATGGCGGCCTTGCCTTGCGGCACCACGGGAAAAAACACCGCCGAGGTGAAATACCCCAGTTCGGCCAATTCGATCGCCAGGCTGTTGGCCAGGGATGCTTCACCGCAAGGCACCATACGGATCGCCATGGGAGTGCCGCGCTGTCCGGTCCGCACGAGGCTGTCGAAGAGGCGGATATTAGCCTGCAAACGCGCCTGCAAGGCGCTGAATTCCAGACTGCGGTGCAGGCGGATCGAAGCCATGCCGGCACCGATGGCCGCTGCGTTCAGGCTCTGGGACCAATTGCTCGGTCCACCGTAACGCTGCACCAGCGCCTTGTGCCGTTCACTGCCAAACATGACCAGCCCGCCACTGGCGCCGAATGACTTGGCCAGCGAGGCGACGACCAGGGTGCGCTCGTCCACCGCCGGGATGCGCGAACGGACAAGGCCGGCGCCGGATTCCCCGACCGCAGACAGGGCGTGGGAATCGTCCAGGTAAAGAAACAGGCCATAGCGCTGCTTGAGGTACATCAGGCTGTCCAGGTCCGCCATCCCGCCCATGCTGTAGGCGCCGTCGGCTACATACGCCACCTCGCGCTGGCGTTTGCACACGTCCTCGATGAAATCCATGTCGTTGTGCGGGCAGGTGATGACCTGGGTTTCGTCGGCGCAGGCGGCCTTGCTGTGGTTCATCGAATAATGGGCCTGTTTGTCGAACACCATGACGGGCGCCCGATTTTGCGTGAATGCGCCGCTGGCCAGCAGCGGCAGGATCCCGGCGCTCGCCGCACTGCAAGACAGGGCGCTGAGGCAACTGGCGCCAAACAGCTCCGATAACTGGGTTTCGTACTGGTCCAGGATCGCCAGCTTGCAGCGATTCCTTGAATTGGCGACCCGTAGGGTCCCGGCTTCCCACAGGGCGGTCATGGCGCCGTCCAGCAGCGCGGGGTGATAGTCCAGGCCCAGGTAGGACGTGGTGCAGAAGTGATGAAAGGTCCGACCGTATTGGTCGACCAGGACGTTGGGTGTCCTGACCTCGACATTCAGGCCTGAGACTTTCCCGGCTTCGGTGCTCTGCCAATCCCGGTCTGCGAGGGAAATGAGCTTGCGGTAGTTGGTGAAGTAATGAGGTGATTGAGCCGTCTGGTTCATGGTGCGAGTACATTCCTTGGTGGAGGGTGCTGTCCGTGGGGTGTTTCGATTGCGGCGTGTTTCCAGACTTTACAGATTGTTGTGCAGGGCTTTGAATCGGCTGTTTCCGGCGTGCTTGCGTGTCACTGGAGATTTCTGCGTAGGACTTTGCCTAGTGGCCTGTACGGTTAATTTGAGTGCACGAATTAGCCACACAGGCCACTAGGACCTTGGACGGGGAATCCATCGGTGATGTCGGAGCCTGGGAGCATCCTCGGTTTGCCCCAAGCCCGCTGGGTTATCACTCTTTTCGGAAGGTAGCTTGCTGATGCTCTCAGGTCTCAATCATCTGACCCTTGCGGTCACCGATCTGGATCGCAGTGTGGCTTTTTATGGCGAGCTCTTGCAGCTGCGTCTTGAGGCCAAATGGAACAGCGGGGCGTATTTGTCGCTGCCGGGGTTGTGGTTGTGCCTGTCTCTCGACCCGTTACGCGGGCCCGAGCCGGCGGCGGACTACACCCATTACGCGTTCAGCATCGGCGCCGACCATCTCCCGCTGCTGGTGGCGCGGCTGAACGCGGCCCAGGTGTCGTCGTGGCGAGACAACCGCAGCGAGGGGGATTCGTTCTACTTTCTCGACCCCGACGGGCACAAGCTGGAGGTCCATGTGGGCGACCTCGCGTCGCGGTTGAAGGCTTGTCGGCAGGCACCGTATGCCGGCATGGTGTTTTTTACGGAGTCGTGACGGGGCGTTGCGAGTCGAGTTATTGGCCTACCAGGCGTTGGGCGGCAGCCGTCGCGTATGGAACAGTCGCAGGATTTGCACGCGCCCGTGGCGAACGCGATAGGGAATCAGGTACGGACGGTCGGGGACAACCCATTCACGGGTTCCCGCCAGGCGGCCTTCACGACCGGACGCTGGGAATTGGGCGAGTTGCTCGACGCTCGTGAGGATTGCCTTGATGAAGTGCGCCGCTGCTTTTGGATTGTCCAACGCAATATAAGCGGCTTCGTCGTCCAGATTCTTGAGGGCAGTACGCAGCCACTCAACCTGCATTGTTCATCCATTTTTCGGCAATCGCGTCGACATCCTCGGGGCTGGCGAAATCACCCGCATCTGCCTCATGCAAGGCTTCTTGGATTTCCTTGATCTGCCAGGCTTCACGGGCCAGGTATTCGCGTAGCGCATCGACTGCCAGGAACGACTTGCTGCGCCCGGTAGCCTTGGCCAATACCGCTAGGGTTTCGGCGACTTCATCGGGCAATCGCAATGACATGATGGACATGATGGTCTCGATGTAGTGGTTTGTAATACAACATACTACACGTCCTTAGAGAGTCGCCAGCCCCGTTGGTCTTCATCGTCTGTGTGAATGTTCGTCTCGATATCGACGCTCATCCCCTACGGTTGATTGCCTGCGCTATCCTCATCGGTATTGGCCGCGTCGGTCTCGCTGGTTGTATCGGCGTCACGAACTGACCATCCCCCGCTTCGCTCACCGCTGCATTACCCGGATGATCTCCAGCCCCATGGACACTTCAAGTTCCGCGCCGCTGGCCAGCTACATCGACCTTCTGCTGGACGCCGTGTGTGCCGTCGACGGTCAAGGGCGTTTCGTGTTTGTCAGTGCCGCCTGCGAGCGTATTTTCGGCTACACCCCGCAGGAGCTGATCGGCCAGCCGATGATCGATCTGGTGCACCCTGCCGACCGCCAGCGGACCCTCGAGGCGGCGCGGGAAATCATGGGGGGCGAGCCCAAGCTCAATTTCGAAAACCGCTACCTGCGCAAGGACGGGCGGGTGGTGCACATCCTGTGGTCGGCGCGCTGGTCGCCAGTGGACCAACTGCGCATTGCCGTGGCCCGGGACATCACTGAACGTAAGCAGGCCGAGTCCCGGCAGGCGGCGTTGTATGCGATTTCCGAAGCGGCCCACGCCGCGGCTGACTTGCTGGCGCTGTTCAAGCGCATCCACCTGATTATTGGCGAGTGGCTGCCGGCGCTGAATTTCTCGGTGGCGCTGTATGACGAGCAATGCTCACAGTTGAATTTCCCCTATCACGTCGATGACCGGGAAGGGCAGCCCGAATTGCCGGGCACGGTCACCGGGCGTTTGTGCGCCGAGGTGATTCGCAGTGGCCAGCCGATCCTCCTGACGCCCGGTGGCAGCTCGTTGCCTGCGGGGTTCGACGACCTGATGGCGCAACCGGACGCGCCATGCTGGCTGGGCGTGCCGCTGAACGCCCAGAGCGGCACGATTGGCGCGCTGATCGTCAAGAGTGCGCCGGACAACGAACGCTACACCGAACAGGACAAGGAGCTGTTGCAATACGTTTGCGCACAAATCACCGTCGCCATCGAGCGCAAGCAGTTGCACGCCCGGTTGCAGCACATGGCTCAGTACGATCAGTTGACCCAGGTGCCCAACCGCGAATTGCTCCGTGAGCGGTTCAAGTGCGCAGTGGCGGCCGCTCGTGCTGCGTCCGGGCGCATGGCCTTGCTGTATATCGACCTGGATCGTTTCAAGCAGGTCAACGACACCTATGGCCACGGCGTGGGCGACATGCTGCTGCAAGCGGTGGCCAGTCGCCTGAAGGGTTGTATCCGCGACACCGACACCGTGGCGCGTATTGGTGGAGATGAATTCGTGGTCCTGCTGCACAGCATCCAGGCCTTGGAGGACGCCCATCGCGTGCAGGCCAAAATCCATCATGCACTGGCCCAGCCGCTGCGTCTGGACGGGCATTGCTTGAGCATCGAACCGAGCATCGGCGTGGCCTGCTTTCCCGACCATGGCACTGAAGACATCGCACTGTTCCGCCACGCCGACGAGGCGATGTACGCCGCCAAACGCCACAATCACCGGGCGTTTGGCATCTGAAAACGCGTCACCGTTCGTCGTGGCGCCCGCAGCTTTCTCAAACCTTCAGCCCGCATCCCATTCGAATATAGGGCAGGGCTCGCGCGCCCGGCATTCACGAATACGGAGGGCTGAACCATGCCTGGTTCAAGCAGTATTTATCCGACAAACAGTGCCCATGATCGAACGAAGGTGTCCGAAGCAGGTCGCAAAAGTGGGAGAACCACCATCACGACCGTCGATAGAAGCCCGTCGAAAGCCGAAATTGGCCGAAAGCCGGGTCGGACGTGTCGCTGAATATTCTGGGTTGGTTCTGATTCAAGGTGGATAACCCACCAGAACTTTTATCAGAGGAGGGCGCGATCATGAGCCGTATGGCCAGTTTATTTCGCACCACCAGGCTCGTCGTGCTGATGGGCCTGGGTGCCAACAGTGCCTGGGCCCAATCGCCTGTCGAATTCATCAACGATGCGTCTGCCAAAGACATGGCCGACATCGAGGCCAGTCGCATGGCCCATGGGAAAGCCGAATCCAGGGAGGTCAAGGACTACACCATCATGGTGATCAACGACCGCACCACCGCCAATCAACACCTGGCGAAGATCGCCAAGAAGCTCGACTTGCCTGTCGCCCCCCGGGAAGAAGTGGCTGACAAGGCCAAGACGCTGATCCCGCAGGTACAGGAAGGCGAGTCGTTCGAGGCCGCGTATGCTGCCAGCCAGATCAAGGCGACCGAGGAGGCAATCGCGCAGATCCAGCAGCAAGCCCAGACCACCGAAGTGCCGGAAATCAAGGCTTTCGCCGACGAAACCCTGCCTAAATTGCAGACCCATCTCGAAAGGGCCAGGGCGCTGCAGGCCAGCCGTTGACCTGCCGCATCCGGTTTTACATTCAGGACCGGGACGTCAGCGTCCCGGCAGATTTTGCCCGCCGAAAAGGAGAACCTCGATGTCCACACGCCGAGAACCCAACCAATACGCGATGCAGAACCCGCTGACCCAATATCCTCGCCCGGAATTTCCCGACCAACCGCAATCGCCGCCTGGCATCGATCAGGACATGCTGCCGCAACCCGATCATGGCGAAAAAAGTTACCAAGGTTTCGGCCGCCTGGAGGGGCGCAAGGCGCTGGTCACCGGTGGTGACTCGGGGATTGGTCGCGCCGCGGCGATCGCCTACGCCCGGGAAGGTGCCGATGTGGCGATCAACTATCTACCCAGCGAAGAGCGCGACGCCCGGCAAGTCATTGAGTTGATCGAAGCCGAGGGCCGCAAGGCGATTGCGATTCCTGGCGACCTCAAGGACGAAGCGTTCTGTGTGCAAATGGTCAAGATGGCGCAACAACAGCTCGACGGGCTGGATATCCTCGTAAACGTTGCCGGTAAGCAGGAAGCGCAAAAAGACATTGCCGACATCACCACTGCGCAGTTTGACGACACCATGAAGACCAACATCTATGCGATGTTCTGGATCTGCAAGGCTGCGGTGCCGCTGATGCCGGCGGGAGCGACCATTATCAATACCGCCTCGATCCAATCCTACGACCCGTCCGCGACCTTGCTGGATTACGCCACCACCAAAGCGGCCATCGTAGCGTTTACCAAGGCGCTGGCTGGACAGGTCATTGGCAAGGGCATCCGGGTCAATGCCGTGGCACCGGGGCCGATCTGGACCGTGCTGCAACCGAGCGGCGGTCAACCTCGGGAAAAGATTCCCACCTTTGGCTCCCAGGTACCGATGAAGCGCCCGGGCCAACCGGCCGAGTGCGCGCCGCTCTATGTCCTGCTGGCATCGCAGGAGTCGAGTTACATCACCGGGGAAGTATTTGGCGTGACGGGCGGTAACCCGCTGCCTTGATACCTGACAGATGCGCGAGTGGTTGGCGCCACTCGCGCATAGGCATCAGCACTGGTTCAGGTCGATCTTGTTCTTTTGTTCCACGCCATCAAGGCCCTTGGCTTCGTCCTTGCCCATGTCCTGATAGCGCTTGCGCAGCGCTTCAAGTTGCTTGAGGTCTAGCGACTCGAGGCCGAGCATTGCGTTCTGTGCGTCCTTGGACGCCCGCAGCAATTCATCTACTTTCAAATGCAAGATGTCCGTATCGCGGTTCTGGGTGTTCTGGATCAGGAACACCATCAGGAAGGTGATGATGGTGGTCGAGGTGTTGATGATGAGTTGCCAGGTGTCGTTGAAGCCGAAGAAAGGTCCGCTGGCGGCCCAGATCGACAACAACACGATGGCGCCTAGAAAGGTTTTGGGGCTCCCCGCCCAAAGGGATAGTTTTTGCGCGACTTTTGCGAACGTCATTGCCGTGTTTCCTTATTGGATGCACCTGTCTGGTCTGACAGCAACGAGTCGGCGAAAATTCTACTCACATTTCAGCCGGTCCCCCCTCGTTCATCGTCCGGCACGATGACAGTCGCAACCAGTGCTCCTGCCGCAGGTCCCCCTGAAAACCCTCATCAATCCAATTTTATTTTGAGGCAGCTAACTATACCGGACAGGTTGTTCCCGAAAGATTCGAAGAACGGTATGAGTCCATGCGGCATCGCCTGATAGATTTCCATCCCGTGATAAAAGCGCCGCAAATAACGAGGCTTCACCGGTAGCCCCATATGAAAAATCGCCTGGGTTATGAACTGCTTTGGGACATTGTTGTAGGTCGCCTTGCAGTTAATGTAATAGGCGCTCAATCCACAGCGCTTGGCGAATTCAGCAACGCTGTCCAAGATGTCCCGCACCCGTTCTTCAGATTGCAGCAAGCGGCCGCCGCCCTCGACGCCGTCAAGCAATAGCCCGGGCGCACCTTTGACATCTGCCACGGCAATCAGATTGATACGGCCAATGCGCCGCCCTTGATACCAGACATACAGGCGACATAAATTCGGCTCAACCAAATATCCTGGGGCATTGTTGACAGCGTAGTCACCGATACCGGTACAGGAATAAAACTCGTCGGAGCGACTGTAGTCCTGCCATGGGTTTCTGTTCCAGGTACTAATGAAGCCCCGCTGCCTTGATTGACGTTCCCTTAAACCCTCCCAATCCTTATCGTCGAGATAGGTTCTGATACTTGTTATATTTTCAGGCTCTGCCGATCCAACGCTGTCTCTGGGGAAGGCTACATCTATCATTGACCGCAAGCGGGTTTCGGTGTACTCGGCGTGTCGGTCGAACAACGATTTGTTCCGGTGCACCTAGGTTTGCCGGGCGACTTTGTCGTAGGTCGCGTCTATCGCCTGTCCGATCAGGGTCCTGAAACGGGCGATACCCATTTCACCGCCCCAATAGTTGAACGGTAAAAACCAGGCGCCGGCATAAGAATCGGTGATGTGCGCGCGCGCATTGGCGAAAGCGTGTTGCTGTTCGAACCACTTATTGAAATCGTCAATCGCCAACTGATACCGCATATTCTCGATTGTTCGAGAGTCCATGAAGTTTATATTGGAAATGATCGCAGAGATTAACCCTCCATCGAATACCCCGGGTGCATCGATATGCGAGGTCAGACTCGCGGCATCCAATTGATCGAGCGAAGCGGCGATGGTACGCACCACCCCGACCTCCGGCAAACCATTGACCAACAGATAATGGAAGTAGTCGACGTTGTTGTCTGACAGCGCATCAAGACGGTTGTGTACTGTCTGAATGCTATGGTGTTCAAATACCACATCAGCATTTTCCAGCAACGCAACGGCACCAAAACTGCCATAACGAGCGTGCACGGCGCAAATCAATGCCACCAGCGCATCCAGGTCCGTGGCAGGCAAGTGCCGATAGTAGTTCTTGATATGAATGAGCAAAGGGGCGCAGCAAGGGCCTAATGCATCCTTGTGGCGTAGCACGCAGTCCATGGCGGCCTGATAATAAGCCACGCCTACGGCCTCAAGGATCGACTCCAGATCATCGCACGAGGCAGAGTCGGATGTGCCGATCAGGTAGGACAGGCCGCGTGCAGATTGATCCTTGATGGCCAACAGGAATTCTACGAACGCCTGCATATCCAAGTGACGCTTGAGCAGTGGGATCTTTTCTATCAGATACGCCGCGACAAAGGCGCTGTTGCGTTCCAACTCAAGAATGCCGGGCAAGAACCACGTCCATTCCTCATCGCTGAGTTCAAGTATATGGACATGATATTTAAGTACATTGTTGACCAGCGCATCATCGCAGGCAGCAATCCTTGACAGTAATTCACCTACCGCCGTCGCAAGCTCGGCGTCATGTAACTGCTCAAGGCAGTTGATTGAAACTTCATAAGCGTCGATGTAAGTAGCCAGTACTTCACGCATACGCATTTCCCCTCATACCAACCGGTGATGGTTGCAAAAGCTTTGATGATCAGCCTCTCGGCCTGTCTCGACAGGCGTGATGAATGTGGCGACTAGTCGTGTGTAGGGCTTGCGCTCAGTAACGGGCTGTTGGGTTTGGTGACCCGTACCAGCCGTACCATCAGCATCAGCAGCGAAAGGAGATGGCTGAGAATCAATGCCACCCATAGGCCGACTACGCCTTGATCCATGTTGAACGCCAAGTGATATCCACCGGCCACGCCGATCAACCAGGCGGTAATGATATTGATAAGGAAGGGCACCTTGGTATCTTCCAAACCCTTCAATGCGCCCAGCAGCATGACCTGGACGCACTCAACGACGATGCTCAGCGTCGCCAGGCAAACAATCAGGTTGAACTGGGTTAGAAGATCAGAGTTCGAGGGGGCTTTGACGTCGAAGAACATGGATGCGACCAACGTGGAGTCGAAAAATACGATAAAGGCAAAAGGCAACAAGACCAGTATGCCGACCATGGATGCCACCGCCGTCAGTTTCCGCACCTTGTGCACGTTATCCAATGCATGCTCTTGAGCGACACGAATGGCAATGGCTTCACGAACCCCTTCAACCAGCATGTATATTGGAAAGATATAGGAGAACACCAGTTGCGCCGCTGCCAGCTCCAACGTGCCCACGTTCTCTGTAAAGAACATAAGGACGAGGAACATCAGTGAAATGACCAAGCTATTGGCGGAGAGTGGCAACCCCATCGCCAGGTATTTTTTAATCAGGGAAAGTTTAGGTGCCGCCGAGCCCGTGAAGATTGCGTATGCCTTGGCGGATCTGCGATTGCTCAGGGAGTAGAGCCCGATCTCCGCAGCCAGCATTCCCCAGCTTACCAAGGAGGTCGAAAGTCCCGCACCGTATGCACCCAGCCGCGGAAAACCGAACTCACCGAGAATCAGTGCGTAGGAAATCACCGCTTTAAATACGCTGGCAAACAGCGTGATATAGAAAATGGACGAAAAGTCGGAAACCGCCGCTGAGTGGTCCCGCAGGACGCAAAACAACGCTAACGGCAAGATTGAGTAGACCGCGCCTTGTGCGTATTGATCAGCCTGGAAAGACACCGCTGGGTCTATATTGAAGGCAAGCAGCAAACTGCCAAGGTTCAAGGTCAGCAGAACGACTGGCAGGCTAAGTAGAACGCACATGTAGAAACCATGTTGCACATGCACTTCCACGGCCCGTTTGTTCTGGATTGCGTCGTACTTGGCTGAAAAAACCGCAACCATGCCAATGACGCACAAGCAAATGACATTGGCGGCGTCGAAAACAATGCGAGCACCTAAACCATAGCCAGCGATTTCATCCGCACGAAAACGGCCCATGAATACGGAGTCAACGAATGCCATCATGCTCTCAATCAGATAGACGATTGAAAGTGGTACCGCAATTTTGATGATGCGCCGACTCTCTGCAACCCACTGCATATCCTGCATCCTTCATTCAAATCACCACAGACGAGAAGATATAAATGCTTGCAAGCTATTTAAATTGTCTCGCGCTGAGCTGAACAAACCGAGCTTCCGATAATTGGTGGAGGAGAGTGAGACTCGAACTCACGACTACCAACTTAAGTAGTTGGCGCCCAAGCCACCGGGCGTTCTCCCCCGTTACATGCCTTGCCTCTCGAACGCGAAGCAACCGCGACCGAATAAAAAATGGTGGAGGAGAGTGAGACTCGAACTCACGACTACCAACTTAAATAGTTGGCGCCCAAGCCACCGGGCGTTCTCCCCCATTACATGAGGTGTGTGTCGGCCGCGAATGACGACGACCGAAAAAAAGCGGTGGAGGAGAGTAATCCCAATTCACTCCACCCATTTAAGTCGCTTAAGTCCGCTGAAGACGTTGTTGCGTTATAGCGTTATTCACGCCACTCAGTCTTTCAGTACTGCGGCGTGGAATGAAACAGCGCTGGCACGTTGTGCATGCTTGGCCATATCCAGGTTCCGGTTGTAAAGATGTTCGTCTGTCCCATGCTTGAGATAGTGCATGACCGAGCTGATTGCCACGCCCGCCATCTCATCCCACACGGCAGCGGTCGACGCCCCTATGTAGGGGGTGCAGATGAAACGGTCATCAGGCAGCTCAAGCATGGCGATCGGCATATTGATCGCCTCGCCATTCTTGATGAGTGGTGGCATATCCCAGTTCTTGTCGTCGAATGCGGCCCCTGCAATTTTCTGCTCGAGCAGGGCCTTGTAGAGCGCCCGGCCATCAACCAACGAGGCCTCTGATGTATTGATCAGAATGGCGGAGGATTTCATCAGGGCAATTTCCTGCTCTCCAATGAGGCCCAAGGTGGAGTCGTTGTACGGACAGGCCAGAATCACAACGTCACTACTCTCCAGCAGGGAGGTCATCGACAAGCGTTGGGCCTGGGTGTCGCGTTCTATGTCGGGCTTCTGCGAGTTAGCGGTGTAGACGATCCTGGACTTGAACGCATCGTGCATCATCCGGGCAACCCGGGAGCCGACCCTGCCCAAACCGATGAAGCCGATCACCGCATCCTTGAGAAGGGGAGTATCCATTTCATGCAGGCGACCTTTTTTCTGCTCGGTGTGGAAGTAGATCAATTTTCTTCTTAGCCCGATAACCAATCCCATGAGGAACTCGCCCATGGCTTCGTACATCACTTTCAAGTCTGGCGTATTGGTAACCGAGATACCCAGGCGGTCAGCTGCTTCAATATCGACCAAGTGCTCGGCCCCCGTAGCCAGGCATGCCACGAGCTGCAATTGGCCAGCGTGCTGCAGAATCTCTTCGGTCAATATTTCCTCACCGGCTTGAATGTAAACATGTGCCTCGGTGATTGCAGAGATAATCCGCGCCTGATCAGGAAATGATTCATGGATCAAGTTTACGTCGTAATGCGTTGAATTAAATTTACAGATTTGGTTTTGATCCAGGCGATCAGCTCCGGAAATAACTACTTTGATGCGCTCTGACACGGCAATATCCTAGGATGTAGTGTTGCGAAAATGGTTTTTAATATGAATATAACGTATGTTCAAGTGGCTGCAGAGAAGGGTGTCAACATGAAATATATCCTTTTGGATCTGGCGTGTACTACGCCAAAGAGTAGTCAGTGATCGTTGTTTCGTGGGTAAGATTTTCAGTGCCTTGAAAATGCGTTGCCATATAAAATGATAGTTTGTTTTGGGTGTCAAATTTCTCTTTGTAAGTTTTTAAGGCTTGATGGGGTTGCTCGTCGGTGGGCGTTTGTTTGTACGCTGTTGATGGTAAGCTCCACGGATAAGCGTTGTCTGTCTGAATAATAGTTTTGTTTGTTCTGATTGTGTTGGAGTCCTGTGTTGCATTGTTTTTCAATGTCCAACAAGTTGTTTCTCGGGAGCGGTTGTTCTGCCATGACAGAGCCAGTGACGGAGAATGGAGGTGGCATTATTTCGAACCGCCAACCTTAATGATTGCGACGTGGCGCTTGATTGGTGCCGTACGTGACACATTGGGCCAGCCGTCGGCGATCAACTAGGATTGCGCCTGTGGGTGCGACGGCAACGAGGCGGTGAAACAGCAAGTCGCAAACATCCGCCGTCATTCATCGCCCGGCACGATGGTCATTCGCAACCATTGGGCCTCTTGCAGGTCACTCCTGAAAGTCCTCATGATTGGAGTACACCATGAATTTCATCCGCACCTTCTGCCTCGCCTGCTGCCTGTTTGCCTTGCACGGCTGCTTCGACAACTCGGGTAACGAGACCAAGGACAACACCGACGGCACCAAGTCTTCGGTGCAGATGCAGGAGTCCAAGTCTGAAGATAAATAGATGTCATAGCCCTGGCGTGGCTAAGAAAAACTGTGGGAGCGAGCTTGCTCGCGAATGCGTCGGGTCAGCCAAGATCAATGTTGAATGACACACCACTTTCGCGAGCAAGCCCGCTCCCTCAGGGGATTTGCGGTGAATGCGTTACCTGAGAACAACTCGGAAAAATGTGGGAGCAAGCTTGCTCGCGATGGCGTTTGATGTTCATCCCACGATCACCGCGTTGGTTTATCCACAGCAACTATGACTGCTGTACAAACGTCAGCCGTACCGCAAACCCAATCAAAAGACTCCCAAACAACCACTGCTGCACGCGCTGGGCCGAAGGCGAGCGCTGAAGCCAGCGGCCGAGTGCCACGCCGACCAACGCGTAGGCGCAGTCGAACAGCAGGCCGACGCCGACCAGCACCACGCCCAGGATCGCGAACTGCCCCAGCACCGACCCGGCCTGTGGATCAATGAATTGCGGTAACAACACCGAGCAAAACAGCAAGGCCTTGGGATTGAGCAGGTTCGTCAGCAGCCCGCGTTGAATGGCCTCGTAATAATGCCGTTTCCCAACCTCGACAGTGGCGCCTTCAAAATTCGGCAGCAACGTGGTCCGCAGGCATTGAAAGCCAATCCATAACAGGTAGGCAGCACCGGCCAGGCGGACAACATCGAAGGTCCATGGCGCGGTCTTGAACAAGGCCGAAAGCCCTAATGCCGCCAACGCAACATGACACCCACGAGCAACTCCCAGGCCCACCGCCGTCGCCAACGCCGCGCCCCTGCCCTGACGGGCACCGGTTTGCAGCAGCAGGATCATGTCCGGCCCGGGCAACAGATACGCCACCGTCAACGCCATCAAAAACAACCCGAGCCCTGCCATGCCACCCCCCTTTTTATCAACGATTCGCAAGTGCCAAGTCTATGGCTGACGGGCAGGGCAGGTGGTTGCGAAGACAGCTTCTAAAGTGTCTGAAATTGGCATAATCTGCCAAGCATCTGCGTCATACAATCGGAAAATGCCAAGTCATGAAACTGGACGCCTTCGACCGCAAAATCCTCGTCGCACTGCAACGCGACGGCCGCCTGAGCAACGTGCAACTGGCTGAAGAAATCGGCCTGTCCCCGTCACCCTGCCTGCGCCGCGTGCGGATGCTCGAAGAGGCGGGGGTGATTCGTGGTTACCAAGCCGTCCTGGACCGCGACGAAGTGGGCCTCGGGCTAACGATCTTCGTCGGCGTCAAGGTCGAACGGCACAACGACGAGCGAGCCGAAGCATTTCGCCAGGCAGTGACGGCATTGCCCGAAGTGATTTCGGCGTTCCTGGTATCGGGCGAGTCGGATTTTCTATTGCAAGTCGTGGTGCCGGACTTGCGGGCTTATGACCGTTTTGTCACAGGGCAGTTGTTGAAATTGCCCGGGATCAGCGACATCCGGAGTAACTTTGCGATTAATACGGTGAAAACGCCGGGGGAGTTGCCGTTGGGGCATTTGCCGGGGAGCTGAGCAATGGATGACACAAATTAAATACAAAAAGCCCCGCTGCGAAAAACGCCGGGGCTTTTTGTTTTGCCGTCAGGTGGGAATCGTGCTGCTCCCATTCTCAAACGGACTGTCCGCCTATTGCTTCTCCTCTTTTTTTCTAACTTCAACTTCCGTTCTTGGCGTAATGACTTTCACAACGTCATCAATCACCGCCTTGCTCATTTCCAACAAAAAATGCGCAGCCCAGGCGTAGCGGTCGGTGCTCTTTTCAAACGCCGCGTCTTCGGCAAGCCGGTGAGCGAGATGCAAAAGATCCGACGCCCGTTCCAATGCTTCTTGGATGGGTACGCCGCCGTTGACACGGAACAGTGCTCGATCAGCGGAATAGTTGAAGGGGGTGTAGCCGATGGTTTTGAGGGTTGTGTCTTCATTCATGGCCTGCCACCGTTGATCGAGAAACAATAGGTTCGAGGCCTGAGCTTTGGCTGGTTTGAAAATGATTTGATTTGCTGCGAGGTACGCATTGTCTAGCTCCCGTGAAGCGAGGTTGCGTGACTCACGGGTTTCCAAGCCCGATCGCTGATTTGCAGCGACGTCTGGGAGAGTAGCCATCGAAGGGCAAGGGCAACAAGACGAAAACTCGCCGAAAAGCAAAGTAAGCGCACCCCCTACGCAGTTTTCGGATTTTGCCTACAAATCTCCCCTGGGGCCATGCCATACGTGGCGAGGGAGCTTGCTCCCGCTGGGCTGCGCAGCAGCCCCTCTCGTGAGCGCTTCGCACTCAAGCGGGAGCAAGCTCCCTCGCCACGGGACTCATTTTTCTCAGGGTTATTTCCGGGATTGGCTCTACCTAAAAACAAGGGCTAACAAGCCGATCAGTTGACCGAAAAGCAGTTGATTCTCTGTCGTACGCAGGTCTCTGATCTTGCCTACAAACTAAGAGGCAGCCGCCCGCTATCCACAACTGCTCAGATAGGAAATAGTACCCCACGAACGAACATACGATTGGCAGTGAGCGGTTGACGTCCGATGGATTTTGCCGGCTTCGCGGTAAGCGACGCTTAGGACGATGGCTTAAACCCTGGAAGAATGATCGATGCTTCAGAATGACCGCGATAATTTAGAGCTCGATAAACTTTTGATCGAAACCCGAAAGTTGTTGGCTGAGACTCGCAAGCTTACGGCCGAAGAAACGAAGCTGAAGAGCGAAGCCTTCTGGTGCCCATACGCAGTAGGGGCAGGGGTAGCGACCGCCATTGTCGCTGTTGCGGGTTTTGGGATTAAAATCTGAGCGCTGGTTCGCCACAATGAGCCAATACTCTCCCTGCATTCGGGTACTTGAGCTCTGCAAGCACGCGGCTCACATTGTTCGAAAGGGTTCACAGACTCAGCAAGGCCCGCGGCCTCAGAGGAGAAAGAAACATGCCTACACCTCGTAGTTATCGAGCAAGCATCGAGCAATTGCATCAAGAAGTAGAGGCGTTAGCTGAGGAGATGAGACGCCCGGCGCCGACCACAGTCCGCGTTACGTTGTTGCCATTCAGCATCGGTGTTACGTTCGCCCTGACTCTGTTTGCCGTTGTCGTTTTTGTCGCAAAACATGTTTGATTGTCTGTCGCTCAGATACTTTTCGGCATAGCCTATTCGATTGGGTCGGCACGCTTGCCGCCCTGGATCCTCGGCGCGACCGTCGGGGACGCAAACCCCACAAAACCCCAGACCAAAAAAAACCGGCCACCAAGAGCCGGTTTTTTTAATCCCCCGTCAAAAACGCACAACACGGGACCAAAATTCGATTGGAGCGGGTGAAGGGAATCGAACCCTCGTTATCAGCTTGGGAAGCTGGAGTAATGCCATTATACGACACCCGCTCAGAGCGGCTGACTTTGTACCAGATGTGGACACGGATTTGAAGTATTTCTTCACACAGCGTGCGACTAGTCGTCTACGCGAGCCTCAAACCAGAGCGGTCGTTGGCGGGCAAGCCCCTGCGCTGAAGGGGGAAAGGGGCTTGCTCGCCAGGACTCGGTTTCAGATGGCCAGTGCATGGTAGCCCTGCACGTAGCTGTAGCGCGGTCGGCTTTCGTGGGGTTCCGGTGTGAGGAAACCCATCAGGGCGTTGCGGCTGTCGCGGCAGGCGGCTTTGTGTTCCATGTCCAGGAAGTGCCCGGTGGCTTGCAGCGTGCTGAAGGTGCTGTGCTCGACGTGGTTGGCGAACAGCCTGGCGTCGTCGGCCGAGGTGTATTCATCCCATTCGCCGTTCAGGAACAGCACCGGCACGTTGATTTTCTTGGCCGCGTTGACATAGCACTGTTGGTCGCTGTGGAGCACATCGGTGATGTGGAAGTGCATCTGCCCGTACTCGTGCTCGGCCAGGCTGCTGACATGGCGATAGTTGAAGCGCTTGAACAGCGGCGGCAGATGCTTGCCGATGGTGCTGTTGACCAAGTGACCGACACGGTCTCCGTCCAGGCTGCTTAGGTAGTCCACACCACGCTCTAGATAGTCGCGCATCGGCGCATTGAGCACTGGCGAGAACGAGCTGATCACCGCTTTTTCGATGCGCCGTGGCCGTTGGGCCAGGGCGCTCAGCGTGGCGGCGCCGCCCCAGGAAAACGACAGCACGTGCTCGGCGGCGAAGTGGTCGATCAGTTCCAGGAGGATCTGCCCTTCGATCTCCTTCGTCAGCATTCTCTCGTGCCGATTGTGGGCCTTGGACTTGCCCGCGTAGGGTTGGTCGTACAGCACGACGTTGAATTGCGGGTAGAGGTTTTTGGCGGTCTGTGCAAACGACGCGGTGGTGGCCATTGAGCCGTTGACCAGGATGATGGTCTTTTGTGCGGCGTCTGCGCGATAGAACTCCGTGTAAACCCGATACTGACCCTGTATATCCAGCACAGCGATTTCTGGCCTCATGTCATAAGACTCCTGGCAAGCGGGTATGCGCGCAATAAGATTGCACGGGCAATGTGACAGGTAGGCATACGCCTGGAAGATAAGGCCCATGTCGATCCATGAAAGCCGGTCGACGGGTATTGTTATGGCGGGCAGTTTGCCGGACGGATAAGGCGGAACCTGAGGGTTCCCGCCGGCAAAAAGTTTCTTAGAGGTATGAGGTGACTCGTCGGTCACATTTCGGCCGACGGTTTGATTCAAGCAGGGGGGCGACCGTTGCGCAAGTCCCTATCGGAAAATTGTTCGACACTTCTGCCCAGCGGTCGTGGGGTCAGATGAGCTGGATTTCTTCAGGGCGCAAGGCCCGGTATTGACCCGGCGCTAAATGAGCGTCCAACACCAGCGGGCCCATGCGCTCGCGGTGCAGGCGCAGCACCTTGTTGTTGAAGTGGCCGAACATGCGTTTGACCTGGTGGTAACGTCCTTCCACGATGCTCAAGCGCGCCGACTTTTCCCCCAGCAGTGTCAGTTCTGCCGGCTGGGTGGTGAGGTCTTCGAAGGCGAAGTACATGCCTCGGGCGAAGGTGTCGGTGTATTCGGTGGTGATGGTTTGCTCGGTTTCGACGTAGTAGACCTTGGGCAGTTTGGTCTGCGGTTGGGTCAGGCGTCGGGACCAGGTTCCATCATTGGTGATCAGCATCAGCCCGGTGGTGTTGAAATCCAGGCGCCCGGCGATATGCAGATCGCCCTTGTCCGGTTCGTCCAGCCAGTCGAGCACGGTAGGGTGTTGCGGATCGCGCGTGGCGCTGACACAGCCGGGCGGCTTGTGCAGCATGAAGTAGCGCGCCGGTCGGCCGGCTTGCAGCACGTCGTCGGCGCCTTCGACGCGACTGAACTCACGTACCGGGGCATGGGGATCGCTGACGGTCTGGCCGTCGATTCGCACTCGGCGTTCCACCAGCAACAGGCGCACTTGTTGGCGATTGAATCGCGGCAGATTGCTGAGGAAACGGTCGACGCGCATGGGCAGTTCAGGCAGGGCAGCGGAGGGCGGGCATCTTACGCGATTGGCCGGGGCTTGGCGCGCAACTGGATGTCGACCTGCGCGCAATGCGGGCACAAGCAGGACTGATCCCGCAGCTCGGTCGGCAATGCTTCGAGCACGGCCGGGTCGATGCTCACGCTGTAGCACCAGCAGGGCCGGTCGGCGGTTCGAGGGTCGGCCAGGGTGCAGTCGTTGGCGCCGCCGCAGGCCGGGCAAAGGTCGGGTTTATTCATAGCTGGAGTGAGGCATTTCCACACAGGTTCGGTTGCACCCGGTTTGCCGGGCGCGTTGCAGCGCATGATCGGTCCGCGACAGCAGGCTGTGCAAGGTGTCTTCGTCTTGTAGGGTGGTGAGGCCGAGGCTGACGGTAACCCGCAGTTGCTTTCCACTGCAGAAATAGCGCTGCTTTTCGATGTGCTGACGAATTTTCTCTGCGATTTTCAGACCGGTCTGACCATCGGTGTCCTTGAGCAGGACGACGAAGGCGTCGGCGCTCCAACGACACACAATGTCCGAATGCCGCAGGCTCTCCGTCAGGTTGCGGGCGAAGCCGGTGAGCAGTTGATCGGTGGCGATATGACCGTGGGTGGTGTCCAGCTGCTTGAAGTCGTCCAGCTCCACCAGCAGCGCCGTCAAGGGTTTGGGTTCGCGCTGGGCTTCGTGCAGGGCTTGCACGGCCAGCAGGTCGAAGCCACGGCGGTTCGGCAATTCGGTCAGGCTGTCGAGGGTGGCCTGGGCGTCGATGCGCTGTTGGTAATTGTTGATAAGCCGATAAAGGATGGCCAGGACCGTCAGCGTCACGAGCACGCCGATCAGTAGATTCACGAACAACGTCTTTAGGATGTGTTCCCGTAGCGGGGCATGGGCGGCGTAATAGCCCAGCAACGTAATGATCAGGAAACCAGAACCGAGCAGCGCCACCACGGCCAGGAGCGGCTTGCGCTGGGAATATAACGGCGAACGGAGCGACATGGCGATTCCCTTGGCGCAGACCCAATGAAATCAGTTTAGTGGCCTTGTGGGAAAAGACAGTCGGATTTGCCACGTTTGTGGGGGCATTCAAAATACTGGCCGAAACTGGGCAAAGCGCTACATGTTTCAACTTATTGCACAAACGCACCAGATTCCAATTCTGCTGTCTGAGTAGGTGTCAGTCACACAACGTTGACTGCCGCCCATCAGCGTCGCTGATGTGGCCCATTCGCGGTCCAGGAGGCCGCCATGTATCGACGACTGCTGCTCATTGCGTTTCTTGGCCTGACTCTTTCGGCATGCGTGCCCTACTACGACGGAGACTCGAGCTACTACCGTTCCGAGGTCTACACCTCACCGGCGCCGGTCTATTACAGCGGTGGCGGGAGTTACTATTCGGCACCGCGCGGCTATTACGCTCCGCGATACTACCAACCGGCGCCGCGCTATTACTCGGCACCGCGCTACTACCAACATGGTCCACGCCATTACTCGCCACCGCGAGCGGCGTACCGGCCTTATCCACACCGGGGCGGCTGGGACGGTCGCGATCGGGGTGGCTGGAACGACGACCGTCGTGGCCGTGGCGGACGTGACCGTGGACATGATCATCGGGGACGGGGTCATGATGGACGGGGCAATCATCGGTAATGGACTGGCAGCAAAAAGCGGCGCATGAAGCGCCGCTTTTTTGTGCCTGCGATAACCTCGACGGAATACCACTTGTGGGAGCGAGCTTGCTCCGGGCGGCGATCCGACGATGGCGTCAGGTCAGCCAGCATTCATGTGCCTGCCATACCTCCATCGCGAGCAAGCTCGCTCCCACAGGGGGCTCCTTCTGGCTTGCTTATTCGTTAGATAAGTCCGCCAACGGATGCCTGCCTTCCCATACCTTGTGAAAGTGCGCCTCGACCGCCGCTTCGGGCACGTGGTTGATGTCCGGCCAGTGCCAGCGCGGTTTGTGGTCCTTGTCGCTCAAACGCGCCCGCACGCCTTCGCTGAACTCCGGATGACGGCAGCAGTTGAGGCTCAAGGTGTATTCCATCCGGAACACACCGGCCAAGGACAAATGCCGGGCTCGGGCTATTTGCTCCCAGACCAGGTGAGCGGTCAACGGTGAGCCTTCGCTCATGGTCTTGGCGGCCCGGGCGATCAGCGGATCAGGGTGGTCTACCAACAGGCTGAGGGCTTTCCAGGCGCAGCGCACATCACTGACATCCAGCCACTCGTCGATTTTCGGCCGCCGCGGCAGCCATTGGGCTTCGGGTAGTTGGGTGATGGCTTCCTGCTGCAAGGCCTTGAGCAAGCTGTTGAGCTGCATCTCGGTCTGCTCCTGCCAGTTGAGTTGCAGCAGGCCCTCGATCAGATCGTCCTGTTGTTCGTCCAGCAGAAAGCGGTCGGCCAGGCCCAGGTCGATGGCGTCCCGGGCGTTCATGTGGGCGCCGGTCAGGCCGAGAAACAGCCCGCGCTTGCCGGGCAGGCGCGACAAGAACCAACTGGCGCCGACATCCGGGTAGAGGCCGATGCTGATCTCCGGCATCGCCAAGCGACTGCTGGGCGTGACGATGCGGGTACTGGCGCCTTGCAGCAACCCCATGCCGCCGCCCAGTACATAACCGTGGCCCCAGCACAGTAGGGGTTTGGGGTAGGTGTGCAGGTTGAAGTCCAAGCGGTATTCCGCTGCGAAGAATTGCGCCGCCAGCGGCGGTACTTCGCCGGGATGCGCGCGGCAGGCCTCCACCAGGCTGCGCACTTCGCCGCCGGCGCAGAAGGCCTTGGCACCATTGCCGCGCAACAGCACACACACGACCTGCGGCTCTCGGGCCCAGGCATCGAGGCGATCACGCAAGGCGTTGATCATGGGCAGGGACAGGGCGTTCAGGGATTTTTCGGCATCCAGCGTGGCGATGCCGATACGGGCACCGTCGATGCCGGTGAGTTCTTCGAAGTGCAGATTCATCGTGACCTCGATCAGAAATTTGAATGTTCAGTATGACCGCTGCGTGGGAAAGTGCCGGTTCTGCGTCAGATCAATTGACAAGCCCTGTAGGCTTTCCTAGGGTGCGCCCATTGTTTTTACCGGATGCAACCATGACTGCTGACGACCGTATCAAACTCGAACCGAGCTGGAAGCAGGCCTTGCGTGCCGAGTTCGACAAGCCCTACATGGCGGAGTTGCGCGAGTTTTTGCGCAGTGAATACGCCGCCGGCAAGGAAATTTATCCACCGGCACCGTTGATTTTCAATGCCCTCAATTCCACGCCGCTGGACAAGGTCAAGGTGGTGATTCTCGGCCAGGATCCGTACCACGGTCCAGGCCAGGCCCATGGCTTGTGCTTCTCGGTGCAACCGGGCGTGCCGACGCCGCCGTCGCTGGTGAACATCTACAAGGAATTGAAGCGCGATTTGAACATCGACATTCCGAATCACGGTTACCTGCAAAGCTGGGCCGACCAGGGCGTGTTGCTGCTCAACACGACCCTGACCGTGGAGCGCGCCAATGCCAACGCCCACGCCAAGAAAGGTTGGCAACACTTTACCGACCGGGTCATCGAAGTGGTCAGCGAACACCAGCCGAACCTGGTGTTCCTGCTGTGGGGCGCCCATGCCCAGGGCAAGCAGAAGTTGATCGATGCGACCAAGCACTTGGTGCTGACCTCGGTCCACCCGTCACCGCTGTCGGCCCACCGAGGCTTCATCGGCTGCGGCCATTTCAGCCGGACCAACAAGTTTCTCCAGCAGCATGGCGAGCAGCCGATCGAGTGGCGGTTGCCGCCGGTTTAAACGGTTGGCAATAAAGACCCCATCGCGAGCAAGCTCGCTCCCACAGGGTTCCAGGGCAACACAAATCCCCTGTGGGAGCGGGCTTGCCCGCGAAAGCGGTGGATCAGCTTGCATCAATGGTGACTGTGCCGACGCCTTCGCGAGCAAGCTCGCTCCACATTGATCTTCAGCAACCATCAGATGTGGTGCACCGTAAATCCGATGTGGGAGCGAGCTTGCTCGCGATGAAGGCCACTCGGTCTACAAGTCCGAACCCGACCTGCTCGTCCAATACCTGAACAACGGCTCCGCCAGGAACAGCACGAACAACAACCGCATCACCTGCAACGCCGTTACCAATGGCACCGACAGTTGCAGCGTCTCCGCCGTCAGGCTCATTTCCGCGATGCCGCCGGGCATCATGCCCAACGTCAACGAACGCAGATCCAGGTGGGTCAAGGTGCTCAAGCCAAGGGCTGCCAGTGTGGCGATCAGCATCGTCAACACCGTGCCAACCAACGTGCGGCCCATGAATGACGGTGCCCGACGAAAGAACTGCCGGTTGAAATGACAACCCACCCCGCTGCCGATCAGCCACTGGCCACGCTGGCTGGCGCCGTCGGGCAGGCCAATCTGCAGGTCCCAACCGATACGCACCGCCGCGCTCACCAGCAACGGCCCGAACATCCAGGGATTGGGTTGGCGCAAGCGCTCCCAGACCCAGGCGAGCAGGGCGCCCGCCGGGAACAGGATCGCCAGCCACAGCCAGTCCACCGTCGTGGCGTGTTGCATCGGCGTACCTTCACCCAACAAGTACTTGAAGGCCGCCGGCACACACAACACCACCACCAGCACCCGCAGGCTCTGGCCCGCTGCAACGCGGCTGAGGTCCGCGCCGTTGCGGGCGCCGAGGTTAACCATTTCGCCGGAACCGCCCGGCATGCTCGAAAAGAACGCGGTGGCACGGTCCTCGCCAGTGCGACGCATCAGCCAGACACTCACCACGCTGGACACGCTGGTGATCAGCGCGCCGAAGAAGATCAGGCCGAAGTGGCTCAGGACTTGCTCCATCACCACCGGCGTAAAGTGCAGGCCGATACCGATGCCTACCACCCATTGGCCGCATTTGCGGCCGCCGGGGATTTCCATCAATTGCCAAGGCGTGAGACAGCGCACCAGGATGATCGCCAGCAACGAGCCGACCATCCAGGGCAAAGGCCAGCCGATCAGGCTGGCCAGGTAGCCGCCGGCCAGACCGACCAGCGGTGTTCCCCACCATTGTCTGAAGGTTGTTGCCTCAGACATTGGCCAGGGCACGACGCTGGGCACTGCGACGACGCCAGATGCGCAGCAGCGGCAGGAACAACATGATCGCCGTCAGGATCCAGCAACCGAAGGTGATCGGGCTCGACCAGAGGATCTCCAGCGCACCGTTGGAGATCGACAGCGCACGGCGCAGGTTCTGCTCCATCAGCCCGCCGAGGATGAAGCCCAGCAAGACCGGCGACAGTGGGAAATCCAACTTGCGCAGGATGTAGGCGAAGATGCCGATGCCGATCATCAGGAACAGGACGAACGTAGTGGCATGCACCGCGTAGACACCGATCCCGGTGATGATCGCAATGACCGGTACCAGCGCCCAGTTCGGCACGGCCAGGATGCGGGTGAAGATGCGGATCATCGGGATGTTGAGGATCACCAGCATGATGTTGGCGACGAACAACGAGGCGATCAGGCCCCAGACGATGTCCGGCTGTTGCTGGAACAGCAGGGGTCCGGGGGTGATGTTGTACAGCGACAGCGCGCCGATCATCACCGCCGTGGTGCCCGAGCCGGGAACGCCGAGGGTCAGCATTGGCACCAGCGCGCCGCAGGCTGCGCCGCCGATGGCGGTTTCCGGCGCCGCGAGGCCACGCTTGTCGCCCTGGCCGAACGTGCCACTGGCGCCGGCCATGCGTTTTTCAGTCATGTACGCCACAGCACTGGCCAGGGTCGCGCCCGCGCCAGGCAATACGCCCATGATGAAACCCAGCACGCCACAGCGGATGTTCACCCAGAACACCGAGGCCGCTTCCTTGAAGTTGAACATCATCCGCCCGGTGGCTTCCACCGCTTCCTGGCCGCGATGGGTTTTCTCCAGCAGCAACAGAATCTCGCTGATGGAGAACAGGCCCAGCACTAGCACGACGAATTGGATGCCGTCGGTCAAATGGATGTTGTCACCCGTAAAACGGTAGACGCCGCTGTTGGCATCGATCCCGACACTGGAGAGGAACAGGCCGATCAGCGCCGCGATGAAGGTCTTGAGCGGTCGATCGCCGGCCATGCCGCCGAGGCAGACAATGGCGAACACCATCAGGACGAAGTATTCCGCCGGCCCGAACGCAATCGCCCATTTGGCCAGCAGCGGTGCAAACAACACCATGCCGCAGGTGGCGATGAACGCGCCGATGAACGAGCTCCATGCCGACAGCGACAACGCCACCCCGGCCAGGCCTTGGCGGGCCATCGGGTAGCCGTCCAGGGTGGTCATCACGGTGGAGGCTTCACCGGGGATGTTGAGCAGGATCGAGCTGATGCGCCCGCCGTATTCGCACCCCAGGTACACCGCCGCCAGCAGGATCAGCGCCGATTCCGGCGGCAGCCCCAGGGCGAAGGCAATCGGGATCAGCAGCGCCACGCCGTTGATCGGTCCCAGGCCTGGTAGCAAGCCGACCACGGTGCCGATCAGGGTACCGCTCAGTGCTGTGACGAGGTTGTAGGGGGTCAGTGCAACGCCAAAACCCTGGCCGAGATAATTCAGGGTATCCATATCAATTCTCCAGGACGTCGAGCAGGCCCAGGGGCAGCGGCACGTCCATCAGCTTGTCGAACAACAGATAAAGACCGATGGCCATCAGGCTGATGATCACCACGCTCGGTACCCAGCGACCGCCATACAGGCGCGCCATCGGCACACCGCCCAAGATGCTGGCGACGATGAAGCCCAGGGGTTCGAAGGTCCCGGCGAAAACCAGCAGCAGCGCGACGCAGATGCCGATCTTCTGCAGGGTTTCACGGTCCAGTTGCGGGTCGTCCTCGCTGTGTACGACGGGCGTAGGGCGAAACAGCATGTACAGCAGCGCCAGGCCCATCAGTCCCAGGATCAATAATGGAAAGGCGCGCGGGCCGACCGGTTCGTAGGAAAAGGCGGCCTGATAGGGCCAGGCCATCAGCGCCAGGCCGAGACAGACCAAAAGCAGCACCGCGGCAAAAATACGTTGGATGGTGAGCATGACTAACTCCTGGGCGGCGCCGGTTGTGCCAGCGCCGCCGCGAGAACAGGGAGGATTACTGGATCAGGCCGAACTCTTTGGCCAGCACCTTGTAATCAGCCACTTGCTTCTTCACGTAGGTGTCCAGTTCCGGGCCGGTCATGGCGAACGGGAACAGCTCGCGCTGATCGCGCAGCTTGGCGAACTCTTCGGAGGCCAGCAGTTTGTCGAAGGCGTCTTTCCACCAGGCGTAGTCTTCATCGCTGACCTTTGGCCCGAGGTAGAAGCCGCGGACCACTGGCCAGACGATGTCGTAGCCTTGTTCCTTGGCGGTCGGAATGTCTTTCATTTCCGGCTCGTCGATGCGTTTCTCGGCAAACACCGCGAGCAGGCGCATGTCACCGCTCTGGATGTGCGGCATGGAGTCGGAAATATCCGTACTGCCTACCTGGATGTGCCCGCCAAGCAGTGCGGTGGCGATTTCGCCGCCGCCTTCGAGGGCCACGTAGCGCAGGTCGCGAGGGTTGATGCCGGCGGCCTTGGCGATGAGGGCGGTTTGCATCCAGTCCTGGCTACCCACGGTGCCGCCGGAGCCGATCCCCACCGAGCCTGGATCTTTCTTCAGGGCCTGTACCAGATCGTCGAGGGTCTTGTAGGGCGAGTCGCTTTTCACGGCGATGGCGCCATAGCTGGTGCCGACGGCGGCCAGCCAGCGCACGGCACTTTCATCGAAACGACCGAACTTGCCTTGGGCCAGGTTCAGCAGGGAGCCGCTGGACCAGGCCACCAACGTACCGGCGTCGGCCGGGCGCTGGGCGACCACTGCGTTGTAGGCCACCGCGCCGACACCGCCGGGCATGTAGGTGACGCGCATCGGTTTGGTCAGCAGCTTCTGATTGACCAGCGCACTTTGCGCCAGCTTGCACGTCAGGTCGAAACCGCCACCGGGGGAGGCCGGGGCGATGCATTCGGGGCGCTTGGGCTCGGCGAGCAGTTGCCCGGCGAACATCAGGCATCCGGCGGCCAAGGCTACTTTACGCAGTGATAGGCTCATTTTTGTCTCCACAGGAGTTGTTGTTGTGTGTTGTAGATGGGGCATTGCAAGCGTGAAGCTGTAGCGCAACTGCGCAGCGTTTCAACGACGCGGCAGGTCACGTTGCGCGCATGCACCTTGTCGTCGATGCAAATCGGCGCAGGCGTCGGCACAGGCAAGGGTAGTCTGGTTGGAGCGCAAAAGAGGGGCGGGTGTGAAGGCCTGGAGCTGCATGGACAGCATGATGAATACTCCGCTTATTGTTTTTATTCGGCGAAAACGCTTCGAGGCGTTTTTCGTTCGCGATCTGTTTCGCGACCGGCAGTCGTAACTGTCCGTTTCAAGACTCTAACGACCGAACCTTTCGCTAACCTTTCAAAAGCTTTCAGCGTGTTTTTTGGCTTCACAGTGACGGATGCGGCTGTAAACTCCGCGCCAAAGAATGGCGTCGGCCATCCCTGAATCGAGGAATAACCCATGCGTGTCCTGCTCGTCGAAGACCATCTGCAGCTCGCCGAAAGCGTTGCCCAGGCGCTCAAGAGCACCGGTTTGACCGTGGATGTGTTGCATGATGGCGTCGCGGCCGACCTGGCCTTGAGCAGCGAGGAATACGCCGTGGCGGTCCTCGATGTCGGGCTGCCGCGCATGGACGGTTTCGAGGTGCTGGCGCGTCTGCGGGCCCGGGGCAAGACGTTGCCGGTGCTGATGCTGACTGCCCGCAGCGACGTCAAGGACCGCGTCCATGGCCTCAACCTGGGGGCCGACGATTACCTGGCCAAGCCATTCGAGCTCACCGAGCTGGAGGCCCGGGTCAAGGCCCTGCTGCGCCGCAGCGTACTGGGCGGAGAACGCCAGCAGCGCTGCGGCGGGCTGGTCTACGACCTGGACACCCGCCGTTTTACCCTCGACGACGAATTACTGACCCTGACCTCCCGTGAGCAAGCCGTGCTGGAAGCGTTGATTGCCCGGCCAGGGCGGGTGATGAGCAAGGAGCAACTGGCGGCCCAGGTGTTCGGACTGGACGAAGAGGCCAGCCCCGACGCCATCGAAATCTACGTCCACCGCCTGCGCAAGAAACTCGACGGCCATGCGGTGGTGATCGTGACGTTCCGCGGCTTGGGCTATCTGCTGGAAAATCGCAATGCATAAACCCGACAGCCTGCGCTGGCGGTTGCTTCGCAACCTGGCATTGCTGCTGGTGGTGCTGATGCTCGCCAGCGGTTTGAGCGCTTATTGGAACGGTCGCGAAGCGGCGGATACCGCCTATGACCGGACGCTGTTGGCCTCGGCCCGGACCATCGCCGCTGGCCTGTCCCAGCGCGACGGCAGCCTCAGCGCGGATGTGCCCTACGTGGCCCTGGACACCTTTGCCTACGACAGTGCCGGACGGATTTATTACCAGGTCAACGACATCGACAAGAAGTTGATTTCCGGCTACGAAAACCTCCCCGGCCCGCCGCCCGGAACGCCCCGCACGGACGACTACCCAGCCCTGGCGCGTTTTTATAACGCTCAATACCAGGGGCAGAACGTGCGCGTGGTGAGCCTGCTCAAGGCCGTGAGCGAGCCGAACATGAACGGCATGGCGGAAATTCGCGTGGCCGAGACCGAAGAGGCGCGGGTCAGCATGGCCCGCAGCCTGATGGCCGACACGCTGTTGCGCCTGGGCATGCTGGCCGTGGGCGCGTTGCTGTTGGTGTGGGTCGCCGTCAGCGCGGCGCTGCGCCCGCGGGAGCGTTTGCGCACGGCAGTGGAGGAGCGTCAGCCGGACGATCTGCGGCCGTTGCCGCTGGTGGAGGTGCAACACGAGTTATGGCCGCTGGTGCGGGCCCTCAACCATTTCACCGAGCGCCTGCGCGGGCAGTTCGAACGTCAGGCGCAGTTCATCGCCGATGCCGCCCACGAACTGCGCACGCCTTTGGCCGCGCTCAAGGCACGCCTGGAGCTGGGCTTGCGCGCCAGCGAGCCGGTGACCTGGCGTGAAACCCTGGAAACCGCAGCCCAGGGGACCGATCGATTGACCCACCTGGCCAACCAGTTGCTGTCCCTGGCGCGGGTGGAAAATGGCGCCCGGGCCATTGCCGAAGGTGGCGCGCAGTTGCTCGATCTGAGCCAGTTGGCCCGTGAGCTGGGCATGGCCATGGCCCCGCTGGCCCATGCCCGAGGCGTGGCGCTGGCCCTGGAGGCCGACGAACCGGTATGGCTGCGGGGCGAGCCGACCTTGTTGAACGAGCTGTTGAGCAATCTGGTGGACAATGCCCTGGCCCACACGCCGTCGGGCGGCAACGTAATCCTGCGGGTGTCAGCGCCGGCGGGGCTGGAAGTCGAGGACGATGGCCCCGGCATTCCGTTGCATGAGCGGGATCGGGTGTTCGAGCGGTTCTACCGACGTAACCAGCAAGTGGCCGGCTCGGGACTCGGGTTGGCGATCGTCGGCGAAATCTGCCGCGCGCATCTGGCGCAGATCACCTTGCACGACGGGCAGGAGCGGGGGTTGAAGGTGCGGGTGAGTTTTGTCCCGGGATAAACCTGGCGATGCCAAACCCTGTGGCGAGGGAGCTTGCTCCCGCTGGGTTGCGAAGCGGCCCTAAAAAGCCTTGCGCCTGCTGCGCAGTCGAGCGGGTGCAAGCTCCCTCGCCACAAAAGCAACTGCCTGACTGCAAAATAGCGGCATGGCCAAGAGGCCTTCGTGGCTTCAGATCCTTCTAATAGAACATCGACCGCGCTTCTTCGATATCCGCGCAGCGGGCCTTGTTTTCCGGGTCGATGCCCAGTTTCTTGAAGGCCGGGACGCCGAACACGTCGATCCTGGACAGCGGGTGGTCAGTGTCCTTGTAGCAGTACAGCGCAGCGACCTGCACCAGATCGACATAATCGATTTGCTTGGAGTCCCGGCTGAAATCCAGGTACAGCCCTGGCAGCTTCACCAACCGCTCCGGAAACTCCCAGACACTGAGCAACTTGTCCCCCAGCACCGGGTGAATCGTCTCGATGACGTGGTTGAGGCTGACCGGGTCCGACAGCAATTCATTATTGTCTTGTGCATACGTGAGGATCGGCAGCACGCCGATCTGATGCACCAGCCCACCCAACGCGGCCTGGTCGGGCTTGAGTTGGGTGTAGCCGCGACACAGCGCATAGCTGACGCCGGCGATCTCCAGGCTCTTGCGCCAGACTTCGCGCATCTTCAGTTCCACCACCTCGGAGCGGGCATGGAAAATCTGCTCCATCACCAGGCCGATGGCCAGGTTGCTGCTGTAGTTGACGCCCAGTCGAGTGATGGCCGTGTGCAGGTCAGTCACTTCCTGGGTGGCGCGCAACAGCGGGCTGTTGACCACTTTTATCAGGCGTGCCGAGAGGGCCGTATCGCGGCCGATCACTTTGCTCAGGTTGCTGACGCTGATTTCCGGGTCTTCGGCGGCCCGGCGAATCTGCATGGCCACTTCCGGTAATGTTGGCAGAACCAGGTCGTCGTTATCGATGGCCTGTACCAAATCCCGTTGGACCTTATCCGCCAAATCGCTCATTTAGGTTCTCTAGAGTACTGCGGCAAATACTGCGATCAGCGCTGGATTTCGCGGTCGCGGTCCAGTTCGTAAGGCAGGTCCAACAATTGAAGGTGCGGGCCTTCCAAGGCACCGAGGTGCACATTGTCATCTTCTGCTGCTTCGGCCTGCAAAACCGCCAGCAGTTCAATGTTTCCCTCGCCGCGGGCGGCAATCACCACTTCGCCGATGGAACTGCCATGCGTGGGGGAGAACAGCGCCGTGCCGGGTTCCGGCAGTTCGCTGGCGTCCAGCCGCAGGCGATACAGGCGGCGCTTGAGCTTGCCCAGGTATTGCATGCGGGCGACGATTTCCTGGCCGGTGTAGCAGCCTTTCTTGAAACTGACGCCGCCGACGGCTTGAAGGTTGAGCATCTGTGGAATGAACAATTCGCGGGTGGCCGGCATGACTTGGCCGATCCCGGCGCGAATCTGACCCAGCAGCCACGGGTTCAGGTCCGCCTCGGCCAGTTCGGCGCCCAGGCGGGTGCGCAGTGCCTGGGCCTGGTCGGCGGGGACCCACAATTCGGCGCGGCCGGGGGAAACACGGATGGCGATCAAGGCTTCATGGCGCGCCACGCTGTCGGTGTCGCTCGGCAGTTCCAGGCCCAGGCCGGCCAGGGTCGTGTCGGCGTTTTCCAGGCCAAAGCGAACCCAGGCGGCGCTTTCGTCGGTGAGCTTGGATTTGGAGAACACGGCATATTTTTTCAGATCCGCCAGTTGCGGTTCGAGCAGTTCGGTGGCCATGGCCATCAACACGCCGTCGCCTTCGAGCAGGATGCGGAAACTCGATTGCATCCGGCCTTTCTGGGTGCAGCGGGCGCCGAGGCTGGCCCGGCTGTCGCTCAGGTAGTCGAGGTTGCAGGTCAATTGGCCTTGCAGGAATTTGCTGGCATCCACGCCGCGGACCGCGAGGACGCCTTCGTGGGACAGGGTGCAGAAAAAAGCGAAATCAGCCATGGGTCATCGCAGGGTAAAAAGTCTGGTAGACATCATAAGGGGACGCCCTTGAAATGGGTAGTTCACAAAGGATCGATGGCGCCCGACCAAAGCTGTCTGTTCCGCTGCGGTGGGGCCTGTATACTTGCGCTCTATTTGAGGAGCGCTCCATGGTCGAAGACGTTGAACTGAATCGCCTCTACTGGCACAGCCGCCGCGGCATGCTTGAGCTGGATGTGTTGCTGGTGCCGTTCGTGAAAGAGGTTTATCCCCATCTCAATGAAGTGGACCGTGCGTGCTACGTCCGCTTGCTCGAATGCGAGGATCAGGACATGTTCGGCTGGTTCATGGAGCGCAGCGAATCCGAAGACCCTGAGTTGCAGCGCATGGTCCGGATGATCCTGGACCGTGTCCAGCCCAAGTAATCGCTTCGAATGCCGCTGGCAGGCCTCCGGGCAACTGCTGGCGGCTTACCTGCTGGCCCAGGTGTTCGCTTTGGGTTCGTTGTTCCTGTTGTCCGTGCCGTCCTGGTGCGCGGCGCTTGGCGTCGTAGTGTGCCTGGCCCATGGCGCCTGGGTCATTCCTCGACATTTATGGCTGACCCATCGCCGGGCCTTTTGCGGGTTGCGGCGTAATGCCGCCGGTTGGCAGCTCTGGAGCCGGGCCGACGGCTGGCGGGCTGTGCAATTCCGTCCCGACAGCCTGGCGCTGCCGATGATCATCGTGCTGCGCTTTCGCCTGCAGGGCGAGCGGCGGGTTCGCTCGCTGTGCGTGCCCCGCGACGCGCTGGCGCCGGATGTCCATCGGCGCCTGCGAGTGCAGCTCAGGTTCAGTCGGCGTAGGTGGGCGGCACCAGGATAGTGTCCAGCGCCTCGGGCAGCAGGTTCGGGTAGTCGAGGGTGTAATGCAGCCCCCGGCTTTCCTTGCGCTCCATGGCCGAGCGAATCATCAGTTCGGCCACCTGGGCCAGGTTGCGCAACTCGATCAGGTCGCGGCTGACTTTGTAGTTGCTGTAGAACTCGTCGATCTCATCCAGCAGCAAGCGCACCCGGTGCTGTGCCCGTTGCAGGCGCTTGTTGGTGCGCACGATGCCGACGTAGTCCCACATGAAGCGCCGCAGCTCGTCCCAGTTGTGGGCGATAATCACGTCTTCGTCCGAGTCGGTGCCCTGGCTGGCGTCCCACGAGGGCAGGGCGACCGGAATGGCGACCTGTGGCAATTGCTCGAGGATGTCCGCTGCCGCCGAGCGGGCGTAGACGAAACATTCCAGCAGCGAGTTGCTGGCCATGCGGTTGGCGCCGTGCAGGCCGGTGAAGCTGGTTTCGCCAATGGCGTAGAGGCCCGGCACATCGGTGCGGCCGCGTTGGTCGACCATCACGCCACCGCAGGTGTAATGCGCTGCCGGCACCACCGGGATCGGTTGCTTGGTGATGTCGATGGAGAATTCCAGGCAGCGCTCGTACACCGTCGGGAAGTGGCTCTTGATGAACGCTTCGGGCTTGTGGCTGATGTCCAGGTTGACGCAATCGATACCCAGGCGCTTCATTTCATGGTCGATGGCCCGGGCGACGATGTCCCGTGGTGCCAGTTCGGCGCGTGGGTCGAAGCGTTGCATGAAGCGTTCGCCGTTGGGGAGTTTCAAATGAGCCCCTTCGCCACGCAAGGCCTCGGTCACCAGGAAACTCTTGGCCTGTGGGTGGTAGAGGCAAGTGGGGTGGAACTGGTTGAACTCCAGGTTCGCCACCCGGCAACCCGAGCGCCAGGCCATGGCGATGCCGTCGCCGCAGGCGCCATCGGGGTTGCTGGTATAAAGGTAGACTTTCGCCGCACCCCCGGACGCCAGGATGACGAAGCGCGCGCCGTAGGTGTCGACTTCACCGGTGCCGCGATTGAGCACGTAGGCGCCGAGGCAGCGATCACCGTCCAGGCCCAGGCGTTTTTCGGTGATCAGGTCGACCGCGACGCGCTGTTCCAGCAATTCGATGTTAGGCCGTTGTCGCGCCTGGGCGAGCAGGGTCTTGAAGATCGCCGCGCCCGTGGCGTCGGCTGCGTGAATGATGCGCCGATGGCTGTGGCCGCCTTCGCGGGTCAGGTGGAACTCGAAACCGCCGTCTTCGGTGCTCGATTGTTCGTCACGGGTAAACGGCACGCCCTGGTCGATCAGCCACTGGATGGCTTCCCGGCTGTGCTCGACCGTGAAGCGCACCGCTTGCGGATCACAAAGGCCGCCGCCAGCGTTGAGGGTGTCGTCGACGTGGGATTCAATGGTGTCGGTATCGTCCAGCACGGCGGCGACGCCGCCCTGGGCCCAGAAGGTCGAACCGTTGGCCAGGTCGCCCTTGCTCAGTACTGCGATGCGCAAGTGCGCAGGCAAGGTCAGGGCCAGGCTCAATCCGGCGGCACCGCTGCCGATTACCAGAACATCATGTTGGAACTGTTGGCTCATTCGAATGGTTTCCGCTCAAGGCGACCCGGGTCGGGGTTGGCGCCAGACACCGCTTCAACGGGTCGGGCAGCCACGCAGCCCACTAGTATATAGAGGGGGGGATCGGCACAATAGCCGGGCATTCATGGCAATGTGAAACCAGTGTGACAGAAAAGCGGCACGCTTCGTCGGATCAGCCGGTTGGCTCTGAGTCGACAAAGGCGTCTGTTTCGAAGACAGAACGCTGTTTATCACGTCATGGTCGTCCATTATTCTATTTGCGACGCTGGAAATAGCGGGAACTTTTGCCAGGCGCCTACGTTCAATAGTCGGTTGTCTGCAAAAGGGAGCAGCGTCGGGTTGATGCAGGATTTCGATTGGAATCCCTGCCAACAGGCCCGGCGACAGATTATTCGCGCAGCCGGGGAATCTCCTGCTGCGTTTTTCGTGCGTGCCGAGATCAGAGCGCGTCGGAAACTTGCTTGGAAGGGGGAGAACTTTTGCGAAAAGCCCGAGTCTATGTTTGCAAGCCCGGTCAATTAGTAATGCAAGCCTCCTTCGAGCTTATCGAGGAGTGTTCATGCTAACCCAGGAAGAGGATCAGCAGCTGGTCGAGCGCGTCCAACGCGGCGACAAGCGAGCTTTCGATCTGCTAGTGCTGAAATACCAGCACAAAATTCTCGGGTTGATCGTGCGTTTCGTGCACGACACCCATGAAGCGCAGGATGTCGCTCAGGAAGCCTTCATCAAGGCCTACCGCGCACTTGGTAATTTTCGCGGTGACAGCGCGTTTTATACGTGGCTTTACCGCATCGCCATCAACACGGCGAAAAACTATCTGGTTTCACGCGGCCGCCGGCCGCCGGATAGCGATGTAAGTTCTGAAGATGCCGAGTTCTACGATGGCGATCATGGCCTCAAGGATCTCGAATCACCGGAACGTGCGTTGCTGCGGGATGAGATCGAAGGCACCGTCCATCGAACCATCCAGCAACTGCCTGAAGATTTGCGTACGGCTTTAACTTTACGTGAGTTCGACGGTCTGAGTTACGAAGACATTGCGAGCGTCATGCAATGTCCTGTGGGCACCGTGCGCTCCCGGATTTTCCGCGCTCGGGAGGCCATTGATAAAGCCCTGCAACCGTTGTTGCAGGAAAACTAGAGACAGCGGCGACAGCCAAGAGAGGAACGCCATGAGTCGTGAAGCCCTGCAGGAATCGCTGTCCGCAGTTATGGACAACGAAGCGGACGAACTTGAATTACGTCGGGTATTGAATGCCTTCGACGATGTTGAAACACGTGAGACCTGGGCTCGTTACCAGATCGCCCGGGCTGTGATGCACAAGGACTTGTTGCTTCCTCGCCTGGACATCGCTGCCGCCGTTTCTGCTGCATTGGCTGACGAAGCCGTACCGGCAAAAGCTTCTCGCGGACCATGGCGCAGCCTGGGTCGCCTGGCGGTAGCCGCGTCGGTCACCGTCGCTGTACTGGCGGGTGTACGTCTGTACAACCAGGATGAGATTGCCGGCGTGCAGATGGCGCAGCAGTCCAATCAGCCTGGCTTGGCCGCTCCACAGGTCAAGGGCCCAGCGGTATTGGCCGGTTACAGCGAAGGTTCGGAAACCGCAGGCCCAATGGCCAACGGTGTTCTGCAAGGCCAGCCTGGCTGGCATGATCAGCGCCTGCCCAACTACCTGCGTCAGCATGCCCAGCAAGCTGCCCTGAAAGGTACCGAAAGCGCGCTGCCTTACGCCCGTGCCGCCAGCCTGGAAAACCGTTAATAAGGAAAGCCATTGCGCGCCATACCTCTATTCACGCTTCTGCTTGGTGGCTGGTGTGCAATTCCAGCCCATGCCGATGAGGCTCAGGACTGGTTGAACCGCCTGAGTCAAGCCGAGCAACAGCAGAGCTTCCAGGGCACTTTCGTTTACGAGCGCAACGGTAGTTTTTCTACCCATAACATCTGGCATCGCGTCCAGGATGGCAAGGTCCGCGAGCGGTTACTCCAGCTCGACGGCTCGGCACAGGAAGTCGTGCGCATTGATGGGCATACTCAATGCGTAAGCGGCTCCTTGATCCCGGGGCTGGGCAATACGCCGGACAGCACTTCACGTGCGCTCGATCCGCAAAAACTCAAGAATTGGTATGACCTTGCCGTCATTGGCAAGTCACGTGTGGCCGGACGTCAAACGGTCATCGTTGCGCTGACGCCCAAGGACCAGCATCGCTATGGCTTCGAGCTGCACCTGGACAGAGAAACCGGCCTGCCGCTCAAATCCTTGTTACTCAATGACAAGGGCCAGTTGCTCGAGCGCTTCCAGTTTACCCGCATGAATCTCGCCGCGCCCGCAGACGCTGATTTGCAGGCCAGCGCCGATTGCAAGGCTGTCACGCAGGATCCTGGCAAGGCCGTCGCGGCGAAAACCGCCTGGCACTCGGACTGGCTGCCGCCCGGCTTCGAGCTGACCAGCAGTGCCGCACGCAAGGACCCGGACTCCCAGGTCCAGGTCAGCAGCCTGATGTATGACGACGGGCTCGCGCGCTTCTCGGTGTTCCTGGAGCCGTTGAACGGTGCCAACGCCACCGATACCCGTACCCAGCTCGGCCCGACGGCGGCCGTGTCTCGCAGGCTGACGACGCCCCAGGGCGAAATGATGGTCACGGTGGTCGGTGAAATTCCTATCGGTACGGCGGAACGGATCGCGCTGTCCATGCGCTCTGACGTCACGGCGACCCAATAACCTGCTGGCTGCACGGGTGATTCGATTGCGCGAGAGGCCGATGACGCCAGGGCTTGATCGAAATGCCGAAACTTCCTGTCAGCATTTTCATTTGCAAAAACTCAGCTTTTTTTCTATAGGTCAGAGCCGCTCGGCTCTGGCCTTGTCTGTTCCCGGAACAAAAATACCGGCGTATCTTTCGCTGGTATTCCTTGCTCCATATCGCTTAACCATGCTCGTCGTAACGGGAGCCGTATGTCGATACCACGCTTGAAAACCTATCTCTCCATTTTTGCCACCGTGCTTGTGCTCGGCCAGGCCGTTCCTGCCGTGGCGGTGGAATTGCCCGATTTCACGCAACTGGTCGAGCAGGCTTCACCCGCCGTGGTGAACATCAGCACCACCCAGAAGCTGCCGGATCGCCGTGTATCGGACCCGCAGATGCCGGACCTGGAAGGCTTGCCGCCCATGCTGCGGGAGTTCTTCGAGCGCGGCATGCCGCAACAGCCGCGCTCGCCCGGCGGGGGCCGCCAGCGCGAAGCGCAATCCCTGGGCTCGGGGTTCATCATTTCGCCTGATGGCTACATCCTGACCAACAACCATGTGATCGCCGATGCCGACGAAATCCTGGTGCGCCTGGCCGACCGCAGCGAACTCAAGGCCAAGCTGATCGGCACCGACCCACGTTCCGACGTGGCGCTGTTGAAAATCGAAGGCAAGGACCTGCCGGTGCTCAAGCTGGGCAAATCCCAGGACCTGAAAGCCGGCCAATGGGTGGTGGCCATCGGTTCGCCGTTCGGCTTCGATCACACCGTGACCCAGGGCATCGTCAGCGCCATCGGTCGCAGCCTGCCGAACGAAAACTACGTGCCGTTCATCCAGACCGACGTGCCGAGCAACCCGGGTAACTCCGGTGGCCCGCTGGTCAACCTCGAGGGTGAAGTGGTCGGCATCAACTCCCAGATCTATACCCGTTCGGGCGGCTTCATGGGTGTGTCCTTCGCCATTCCGATCGACGTGGCCATGGACGTGGCCACCCAACTGAAAAGCGAAGGCAAGGTCAGCCGTGGCTGGTTGGGCGTGGTGATCCAGGAAGTGAACAAGGATCTGGCCGAGTCGTTCGGGCTGGATAAACCTGCTGGTGCGCTGGTGGCGCAGATCCAGGAAGGTGGCCCGGCTGCCAAGGGCGGCCTGCAAGTGGGTGACGTGATCCTGAGCATGAACGGCCAGCCGATCGTCATGTCCGCCGACCTGCCGCACCTGGTGGGCGCTCTCAAGGCTGGCGCCAAGGCTAATCTGGAAGTGATTCGCGAAGGCAAGCGCAAGAACGTCGAACTGCCCGTCGGCGCCATTCCTGAAGAAGGCAAGGAACTGGATTCGCTGCCAAAATCCGGCGTCGAGCGCAGCAGCAACCGCCTGGGCGTGGCCGTGGCCGAGCTGACCGAAGAGCAGAAACGCACCCTGGAACTGCAGGGCGGTGTGGTGATCAAGGAAGTGCAGGACGGCCCTGCCGCGCTGATCGGTCTCCAGCCGGGCGACATCATCACGCACCTGAACAACCAGGCCATTGGTTCGGCCAAGGAGTTCACCGACATCGCCAAGGCATTGCCGAAGAATCGTTCGGTGTCGATGCGGGTCCTGCGCCAGGGGCGCGCGAGCTTCATCACCTTCAAGCTGGCCGAATGACCGGTTAGCGGCTCATAAAAAACCGCCTCGAGAGAGGCGGTTTTTTATTGCCTGGCCAATGCTCAGCCCATCATGTCCTTGACCATGCGCTCCTGCTCCATGAGTTCCCGCTGGCGCGCATCGATGCGTGACGAAAGGGGGAAGTTGGTGCCGGCGCGCCGTTTGGCGAAGTCCAGTTGCTGGATGGCCTGACGGTAATCGCCCACCAGGGCGAAGTACTCGGCACGGGCCTGATGCAGGCCAATGATGTTGCCGGACAGCCCACGGGTCTCGGCCACCATGTACCAGACGTCCGGATCGTCCGGGCGTGACTTGAGCAGGGTTTCCAGGGCCTTCTCGGCGTCGGCGGGACGGTTCTGCTTGAGCAGCAGGTCGACGCGGACCTGGTTGAGCGGATAATTGCCTGGGTACTGGCTCAGCATCCGGTCGACGCGGGACTGAGCGTCGGCCAGTTTGTTGCTGGTGATGTCCAGGTCCACCAGGGCGAGGTTGTAGATGATCTCGTTGGGTGATTTGGCCAGCAGCGGCTTGAGGTTCTCCCGAGCTTCGTTCAACTGACCGCCCTTGATCTGCGCGATCGCCAGGCCATAGCGTGCCACGTCGTTCTTCTGGTTCTCGTCCTGCTGTGCCCGGAAGCGCTTGGCGGCCAGGCCCGGGGTTTCTTCATAGGTCAGTTGGACCCGTGCACGAATCAATTGATAGCGCACGCTGTCCTCGATGCCGCCCGGCCTGGCCTGTTCGGCGCGGTTACGGGTGTCGGCGATCCGCGATTCGGTCACCGGGTGAGTCAGCAGGAATTCCGGGGGCTTGGCGTCGAACCGATACTGGCGCATCAGGCGCTCGAACATGGTGGGCATGGACCGCGGGTCGTAGCCGGCCTTTTCCAGGTTCTGGATGCCGATGCGGTCGGCTTCCTGTTCGTTCTGGCGCGAGAAGCGCCGTTGTTCCTGAATGGCGGCGGCCTGGGTCCCGGCGATGGCGGCGATCCCGGCGTCACCGCCACCGGCAGCGGCAATCACGATGCCGGCCAGCAGTGCGGCCATCATCGGCACCTGCATGCGTTGCTGGGCTTCGACGCCACGGGCGAAGTGGCGCTGTGACAAGTGGGCCAGTTCGTGGGCCATGACCGAGGCGTATTCGCCTTCGGTCTGGGCGTTGAGGAACAGGCCGCCGTTGACCCCGACGATCCCGCCCGGTGCGGCGAAGGCGTTGAGCTGCGGACTGTTGATCAGGATGAATTCCAGGCGCCGGTCGTTGACCTGGCTGGTCTCCACTAACTTGTAGACGCTGGTTTCGACGTAGTCCTTGAGCTGTGGATCGTTGAGCTGTGAAACCTGGCTGCGCAGCAGGGCCAGCCAGGCGCGACCCAATTGGTGCTCCTGTTCTGGCGAGACGATGGCAGAACTGGCATCGCCAAGTGACGGCAAGTCGTCGGCGAAGCCCGGTGAGGCAAGCAGGCAAGCGAGCGTCAGCAGGGTGGGGCGCAGAAATGTCATGCACGAGGCCTTAGTTGACAAAGACCCTACTGTAGCCGGACACCGGGCCCGGGACCAGATATTCTAGGCCGCTCAACGACCTGCCGCGGAGCGAACCCATGACTGATGCTGTAGCCCACGATGCCGAACTGGACGCCAGTGGCCTGAACTGTCCGTTGCCGTTGCTCAAGGCCAAGCTGGAACTCAATCGCCTGGCCAGCGGCAGTGTGCTCAAGGTGATCGCCACGGATGCGGGCTCGCAACGTGACTTTCGCACCTTCGCCCGATTGGCCGGTCATACGCTGCTGCGTGAAGAAGACGAAAACGGCGTCTACCGTTATTGGCTGAAAAAAGCCTGAAAACACCGACAGCGTCCTTAAGGATTTTTAATGTTCAAAGTGTTACGCGACTGGATTCAGCGCTACTTCTCCGATGAAGAGGCGGTGGTCCTGGCAGTGCTGTTGTTCCTGGCCTTTACCGCCGTGCTCACGTTGGGCGGCATGCAGGCGCCGGTGCTGGCGGGGATGGTGCTGGCGTACCTGATGCAGGGGCTGGTCACGACGCTGGAGCGTCTGCGGCTGCCCGGCACCGCGGCAGTGGGGCTGGTGTTCGCCCTGTTCATGGGTGTGCTGGTGGTGTTTCTCGTGGTGATCGTGCCGTTGCTCTGGCACCAGTTGGTGACCCTGTTCAATGAGTTGCCAGGCATGCTCGCCAAATGGCAATCCTTGCTGTTGCTGCTGCCCGAGCGTTATCCGCACCTGGTGTCCGATGAGCAAGTGTTGCAGACCATCGAAGTGGTGCGCGGCGAGATTGGCAAGTTCGGCCAATGGGCGCGGACGTTTTCACTGTCCAGCCTGCCGCTGCTGGTCAACATCATGATCTACCTGGTACTGGTGCCGATCCTGGTGTTTTTCTTCCTCAAGGACCGGGAAATGATCGGGCGTTGGGTTCGCGGCTACCTACCGCGCGAGCGGGCGCTGATTACCCGCGTGGCTCAGGAGATGAACCGGCAGCTCGCCAATTACATTCGCGGAAAAGTCATCGAGATCTTCATCTGCGGCGGCGTGACCTACATTGGCTTCGTGACCATGGGGCTCAACTATGCTGCCCTGTTGGCGCTGCTGGTGGGCATTTCGGTGGTGGTGCCTTACGTCGGCACGGTGGTGGTGACCGTGCCGGTGGCCTTGATTGCCCTGTTTCAATGGGGCTGGAGCGATCAGTTCATCTACCTGATGGCGGTCTACGGGATCATCCAGACCCTGGACGGCAACGTGCTGGTCCCGCTGCTGTTCTCCGAGGCGGTGAACCTGCACCCGGTGGCGATCATCTGCGCGGTGCTGCTGTTTGGCGGGCTGTGGGGGTTCTGGGGGGTGTTCTTTGCGATTCCCCTGGCGACGCTGTTCAAGGCGGTGCTGGATGCATGGCCGAGCAAGGAGCCGGTGGTGGCGCCGTTGTTGTAGCTTGTAATGGGGGTGATGCTGATGGCCTCATCGCGAGCAAGCTCGCTCCCACATTGGATTGGTGGTGTTAATCAAATCCCTGTGGGAGCGAGCTTGCTCGCGATGGCGCCAGTACAGGCGGCGAAAATTTCAGGCCTTGTTCAGGGCCTGGGCCGCCACCAACACCGCATCCACATGCCCCGGCACTTTCACGCCACGCCATTCCTGGCGCAGCACACCCTCCTTGTCGATCAGAAAGGTGCTGCGATCAACGCCCAGGTACTCCTTGCCATAGAGCTTTTTCAACTTGATCACGTCGAACAATTGGCAGATGGCCTCGTCCTTGTCGCTGATCAGCTCGAACGGGAACTCCTGTTTGCACTTGAAGTTCTCGTGAGACTTGAGGCTGTCCCGGGAAACGCCGAACACTTCAGTGTTGGCGGCTTGGAATTGTGCATATTGATCGCGAAAACCCTGGCCTTCGGTGGTGCAGCCAGGGGTGCTGTCCTTGGGGTAGAAATAGATCACCACCTGCTTGCCCTTGAGGGCGGCGAGGCTGATGGTCTGCCCGCTGGTGGCGGGCGCTTGGAAATCGGTAACCGGCTGGTCGACGGCAACGGCCATGAACGCTTCCTTACATTGGGTTTTGTGGGCGCCACGGCTCGATCAGGGCATCCAGGTTCATCGCATCGGCGAAGTCCAGGAACTGATCGCGCAGCCAACTGATCTGGGTGCCGGCCGGCAGGGTCACGGTGAACGTGGCGTTGAGCATGGTGCCGCCGGTCTGCGGAGCCTGGTAGGTGTCGCAGGTCAGGTTTTCCAGCTCGACGTGATGGTCCATGAAGAACTGGCACAGCTCGTTGATGATGTCCGGACGGTAGGCCGAACTCACGTAGGCCACGTAGGGCAGGGCCTGGGGACGGTTCTCCAGGGCGGCGCTGCGCACCACGTTGACGGTAAAGGCATGCTTCTTGGCCAGTACCGGCAGGCTGCCTTCCAGGCGCGCCAGAGCGTCCCAGCTGCCGGAGATCTCGAGCACGAGTGCACTGCATTCGCCATGACGGGTCAGGCGTGAGGTCACGACGGCGCAGCGATTTTCATGGCTGGCGCGGCACAGGACGTTAGTCAGCTCCATGGGGTTGGCGCCGAGGGCACTGATAACAAGGAATTGTTCGCGGACTGTGGGGGTGGACATGCAGCATTCCTAAAGCGATGAGCGGTCGGTACCTTTGCCGCTCGACACGGCGCCCGGCCCCGGAAAACGAACGGCTCAAGCCTGGTGCCCGGGTTGTGCTGCATTCCGCGACAACAGGAATGCACCAGGACAAACCCGGGATCGGGGCTTGTGGCGTCGAAAACGGAGGCTGGAAACCGGCGTATGAGCTTGTCGATACCGATCAAAGCCTGAAGGGTAGCGAAAACCAACGCCAAGGGGAATGGTAGTTCGCTTGTACAAGCATCTTGGCGCCAGTACCATTACGCTCTCTTTTTCCGGCAGGAGCGGTTTCATGATTGCGGGCAGTATGGTGGCTCTGGTCACACCCATGGATGCAGACGGGCGTCTTGACTGGGACAGCCTCAGCAAACTCGTGGACTTCCACCTTGAAAACGGCACCCATGCCATTGTCGCCGTCGGTACCACCGGCGAGTCGGCAACGCTTGATGTAGAAGAACACATCGCCGTGATCAAAGCCGTGGTCAAGCAAGTTGCCGGGCGCATTCCGGTCATCGCCGGCACGGGCGCCAACTCGACCCGCGAAGCCGTCGAGCTGACCCGCAACGCCAAGGAAGCCGGTGCCGACGCCTGCCTGCTGGTCGTCCCGTACTACAACAAGCCGACCCAGGAAGGCTTGTACCAGCACTTCAAGCACATTGCCGAAGCCGTCGACATCCCGCAGATCCTCTACAACGTTCCCGGCCGCACCTCCTGCGACATGCAGGCCGAGACCGTGATCCGCCTGTCCACTGTGCCGAACATCATCGGCATCAAGGAAGCCACCGGCGACATGAAGCGCGCCAAGGCCATCCTCGATGGCGTGGGCAAGGACTTCATCGTGCTGTCCGGTGATGATCCGACCGCGGTCGAGCTGATCCTGCTGGGTGGCAAGGGCAACATCTCCGTCACTGCCAACGTCGCGCCGCGCGAAATGGCCGACCTGTGCGAGGCCGCGCTCAAGGGCGACGCCGAGACCGCACGGGCCATCAACGAAAAACTGATGCCGTTGCACAAGGACCTGTTCATCGAGGCCAACCCGATTCCGGTGAAGTGGGCCTTGGTCGAAATGGGCTTGATGCACGATGGCATCCGCCTGCCACTGACCTGGCTGAGCACCGCCTGTCACGAACCGCTGCGGCAGGCCCTGCGCCAGTCCGGCGTCCTGGTTTAATTGAGGAAGTACAACGCATGAAGCGAATGGCCGGACTTTCCGCACTTGCCTTGATTGTCTCCAGCACCAGCGGCTGCGGATGGATCTGGGGGCCGGAGGGTTACTTCCGCGACCGTGGTAGTGATTACCTGCAAGCGCAACAGACTGCACCGATGCAACTGCCGCAAGACGTCAGCGTCGCCAAGCGCCTGGATCCGTTGCTGCCGATCCCGCGCAACGTCGCGGACGACAGCGTCAAGGGCGAATACATCGTTCCGCGTCCACAGCCGCTGTCGGCCGTGGCCGATGCCAGCGACTACACCCTGCAGAAGAGTGGCGATTCCAGCTGGGTCATGGGCCAGCACCCGCCAGCCGAAGTCTGGCCCGTGGCGATCCAGTTCTTCCAGGACAACGGTTTCCGCCTGGACGAACAGCGCCCGCAAACCGGCGAGTTCACCACCACCTGGCAGCGTTCCGATGAACTGTCCGCCGCCATGGCCAAGCGCCTGAGCGCCGCCGGTGTCGCGGCCGACAGCGAAACCCGCGTGCGGGTGCGCATCGAGCCGGGCGTGCAGCGCAACACCAGTGAAATCTACGTGGTCAGCGCCGAGCGTCCTGCCGGCAGCACCGCCGACGTGGCCTTCACCAACCGTTCGGTCAATACCGGTCTCGACGCTGCGCTGGTGGACGACATGCTTGCCAGCATGAGCCGTACCGCAGAGCAGGGCGGTTCGGTATCGATGCTGGCGACCCGGGACTACGACACGCCGAGCCGCGTCAGCCTGAACGAAGACGGCAGCGGCAACCCGGTGCTCAACGTCGGCTCCGACCTGGACCGTGCCTGGTCGAGCGTTGGCCGTGCGCTGGAGCAGGGCGAGTGGCGCGTTGAGGACATCAACCGCAGCCTGGGCCTGTACTACATCAACCTGGCTGAAAAGGCCGAGAGGAAAGACGAGAAGCCTGGTTTCTTCAGTGGCCTGTTCGGCAGCAAGCCGGACAAGGAAGAAGTCGAAGCCCGCGCCGAGCGTTACCAGGTTCGCCTGAGCAAGGTCGGCGACAACGTCCAGGTCACCGTCGAGAAAAACATCAATACCGTGGCGCCGGCCGATGTGGCCCGCAAGGTGTTGAGCGTGATTCAGGACAACCTGGGCTGATCCGATGCGTTTTGCCGTTCTCGGCAGCGGTAGCCAGGGCAACGGCACGCTGATCGCCAGCGCCGGCACGTATGTGCTGGTCGATTGTGGTTTCTCCCTGCGGGAAACCGAGAAACGCCTGTTGCGCCTGGGTGTGCACCCGGCGCAACTGAGCGCGATACTCGTGACCCACGAACATGCCGACCACGTGCATGGCGTGGGTTTGCTGTCTCGGCGCTACAATGTGCCGGTGTACCTGAGCCGTGGCACGCTGGAAGGCCTGCGCAAGCCCATCGAGCCAGCCGGTTTCGTGGCCGGTGGCGAGCAATTGCGTATCGGTGGCCTGGACATCAGCGTGGTCAGCGTGGCCCACGATGCCCGGGAGCCAACGCAGTATGTGTTCAGCGACGGCGAGCGGCGCTTCGGGTTGCTGACCGACCTGGGGTCGTATTGCGACAGGGTGATGGACAGTTACCGGGACCTCGATGCGTTGATGATCGAGTCCAACCACTGCCGTGACATGCTGGCCCGTGGTTACTACCCGTACTTTCTCAAGCAGCGGGTCGGCGGGGAGCACGGACATTTGAACAACCACCAGGCCGCGTTCCTGGTGGCCGAGTTGGGCTGGCAAGGCCTGCAACACCTGGTCCTGGCCCATCTGAGCAGCAAGAACAACCTGCCGCAGCTGGCCCGGCAATGTTTTGTCGACACCCTCGGGTGCGACCCGGACTGGCTGCAACTGGCCGATCAAGATTCAGGGCTCGACTGGCGACATATCGCCTAGCCCACTACTTAGCAAGCGGAGCCCATCATGGAAAAACGTGAAGAACTCTACCGCGGCAAAGCCAAGTCGGTTTACAAGACCGACGACGCTGACCGCTTGATCCTGCTGTTTCGCAACGACACCTCGGCGTTCGACGGCAAGCGCATCGAACAGCTGGACCGCAAGGGCATGGTGAACAACAAGTTCAACGCCTTCATCATGCAAAAGCTCGAAGCCGCCGGCGTGCCGACCCAGTTCGACAAGCTGCTGGGCGACAACGATTGCCTGGTCAAGAAGCTGGACATGATCCCGGTCGAATGCGTCGTGCGTAACTACGCCGCCGGCAGCCTGGTCAAGCGCCTGGGCGTGGAAGAGGGCATGAAGCTCAACCCTTACACCTTCGAGCTGTTCCTGAAGGACGACGCCAAGGGCGACCCGTTCATCAACGAATCCCACGTCGTGGCATTCGGTTGGGGCACCGCCGAGCAGTTGGCGCGCATGAAGGAATTGTCCCTCAAGGTCAACGACGTGCTCACCAAGCTGTTCGACGACGCCGGCCTGCTGCTGGTGGACTTCAAGCTTGAATTCGGCGTGTTCAGCGACGGCTCCATCGTCCTGGGCGACGAGTTCAGCCCGGACGGCTGCCGCCTCTGGGACAAGGACACCAAGAAGAAAATGGACAAGGACCGCTTCCGCCAAGGCCTCGGTGACGTCATCGAAGCCTACGAAGAAGTTGCCCAGCGCCTGGGTGTGCCGCTGTAATCGACGCAAGCATCTGATAGCACGGAAAAAATTTCGCTCGGGGGTTCGCTTCCGGCGAATGTGCTGGTATGATGCGCGCCACTGGAGAGATGCCGGAGTGGCCGAACGGGACGGATTCGAAATCCGTTGTACTGGCGACAGTACCTAGGGTTCAAATCCCTATCTCTCCGCCATATTTAAAGGCCCTGAGCGCTTAACCGCCTCGGGGCTTTTTTGTATTTGGGGGGATCTTCCTCGACTCCGCCCCGTCACCGCCTTGGCCTTTTCTATTGCACAACTGATATGGCCGCCTGTCAGAAAATAAGTGTATTCGGTGGTCCATGGCTTGATCGTGCGAGACTTGTATTGGGGCACAGAGGCACGCAAGTCGACGCTTGATATGACATTTTCGTCTTGTCTGGTCATTCGCATAGGCTTCGCCATCTGTTACATCATCACGCTTCCTTTATTCGGCTTTGATGGTGTTAAATGCACTCCTCGTGAACCATAGTGATCTACAGTGATCCTACTGAGGGCACGGAAATGCCCCGTAAGGGCCATGCTCGCCATGAAGCGCTCAGGCCATGTCCTGTTGAAAGTGCAGGAAAATTAGCGATGGAGAGAAGTCATGTCTAAAGGCAATGTCGTCTCGTTTACCGACAGAAAGGCGGAGATCCAAGCTGGTATCGAGTTCCTTGATCTGCTTGACAGAGATATCAAGGAAAATCCTGAAGGTATCCAGCCTATCCCTCGCGGCCTGCTGCAGCGAATTCAAGCAATTCGCAATCAGGCGGACGATAATCGTCGTCGCGAGCTTCAAGAAGGCTAAGCGTGACTGAAAGCACGATTCATATCGAAAACGGGTGGGCACTTTATGCTCACCCGTTATTCATTGCGCGCCTCGAAGAAATTACCGTCGCTGTTGAGAGGGTGATGGCTAATGATCCGGAAGGCTTTCACCATCATCCGGTCTACAAGCTTTTCGATGCGGTGAGCGCGAATATCCTAATCAATGTTCCGTCCGATCCGACCCACCCCTGCTATCGTCAGGGGAACACGCTAGGGCGTGACTTTAAGCACTGGTTTCGGGTGAAGAAGCAAGGGATACCTCCACGGTATCGCCTGTTTTTTCAGTTCAGATCCGAGGCGCCGATGACCATCATCTATGCGTGGCTCAATGATGAGAGAACGTTGAGGAAGGATGGCGATAAAAATGATGTGTATGCAGTTTTTACTGCAATGCTCCTAAACGGAAAAATGCCTAATTCCTACACCGACCTCATCGCGGCTTGCGACGTCTTGGAATATGGAAATTCTACGACAGGAACGGAGGAAGAATAAAATCATCCGTTCCCCATAAAAGCCTGGCATATCCGCTGGGCTTTTTCGTTTCTGAGGTTTTGTGGCATACGATCGTTTGCGAGGACGACCGCGCAAACTGGGGGATATAGGCTTCATCGAGCAGTGGCTGGGCATGCGAGATATCACTGGCCTGTCCGCCCGAAAGTAGAAAACGCAGCGGTATGCCGTTGGCGTCGCAAAGCATATGGATCTTGGTCGTCAGACCTGCACGACTGCTGCCTAGCGCATGGTCTGAAGGTTCATCAGGCCGCCTTTTTCCCTGCGCCTGATGAAGCTAGGGTTGCGCGTACAGCTGTGGAATCGATCATCCATGTTTCCAGGTCGATCAATCCTTGTTCGTTCAGCTTAATGTGCAGCCGCCTGAACATCAGCTCGAACGCTCCTTGGACGCCAATCCCGAAACCGTGGTAGACCGTTGACCAGGGCCCGAAGCACTCGGGCACGTCGCGTCATGCGGCGCCTGAGCAAAGCACCCAGAGCACGCCATTGAGCATCAAACGATTATCAGCTCTCGCCGACCATTGCGCCGGGGTTGTTTAAAGAGGTCAGCAACTAGCTCCCAGGCTGCATCGGGAATTTCGTACCGTTTCACCATCGTGGCCTCCTGCCTTCGGTGGACGCGAACCTTACCGAATATCAGTGTTCAAGTGCGGTGACGGCGGTTTCAAAGGATTTCGTACAGAACCTAGAGAAAGTGAACTACAGTTTGCGTAACCACAACGTGGCGCTTTTAATTGGAGAGAATCATGCTCGCAAGCATTACCCATGGAGTGTCACCATGAGAGCATTCATTGTACTGGTAATGTTGGTGTTAGGCTGCGCGATATCTTCCGCCGCAACATTCGATGGCTATCAGTGCCAGGGTGACTGCTCAGGGCATCAGGCTGGGTATGACTGGGCAGAGCAGAATGATATTGATGACGAGGATTCTTGCGATACGCCGTCCCAATCTTTCAATGAAGGTTGTCAGTCATTCGTTGAAGGTGGTAGCGGGATTGCCTCATCAGATGATGACGAAGAAGACGAATGAGTGACGTGATGGCAGCAGGCCGCGACAGTCGTTAACGTGGCCGCTCATTCAAAAGGATTTCAGCATGAAGACATGGTGCGGGGCGGTTGCACTAGTAGGGACGCTGGCAAGTGGTTGTGCTATGGCAGACGGAAACAAGCTCCTAGAGTTCTGCCAATCGACGGTGCGTTATGTTGATACCAAGGGCGTGGAAGGCGATGCGTTCAGTACGGGCTATTGTCTCGGGGTGATCACCGGAGGAGAAACGGGGACAGACCACGATTATGAAGCGAGGCGATTACAAGTGAACTCAAAATCGTGGCCTGTCCTCCCGTTTCATTCCGGGCGTCCAATACACCTCAGGGTGTCGCCTAGCGTGTTCGTGGCTGTCAGCTCTGTATCATTCGCTCTGTGAGTGCTTCTCGCGGATCAGAACCTCAAGCGAGTTCTTTTGGTCGTTCAGGGCTTGAAGCGCCTGAATAGATTCGGACAGAGCGACTGGGTGCGTCATGGAAAGGATGATTGCCGTTGCTAATCCCATCTCCACACATGCGAGTAAACCCCATTCATATCCGTGATTTCCAACTGCATACAACCCCACATTTTCGAATTGGGTCAGTCCCGCTTCATCATCGTACATTCTTGTGTGGAGAGTGACAGTCTTGGCGTTGGGATGAGCACCAAAGTCGATAGAACTTTCGTATAGCTTGTACATCCAATCGCCCAATCCCGGTCCTCGTTTATTGGCTATTTTCTGAGCTGCTTTGATTGGAGCCTGAAAGGCTTTTTTGCAGGTTTTCAGGTCATCTGGTGAGTCGTTGCGGCTCATCCAGATCTTGGTAAGGGTCTGAGATTCGTCTTCGGTCATCAGAAGGGCATAGCAGGCAGTTTCCAATGCCGTTCTGAGGATAGGGTAAACACCAGCCGCGTGGCCAGTCAGACCTACTCGGAAGGCGGTCATCAGGAGGAAGCGGGAATTGATCAGTATGGAGTGAACGACCAACTCATCGGGCGCGACGGCAGGTCCACTGACATGCTGTGTGAGGTACGAATCAAGGTCATCCATCATGGTCAGGAAGGGTGAGCCGGCACTGAGAATCTCGTCCAGATTCTCAGTGCCAGCATTCAGGTAAGCGCGGAACGAGTTATCTCCATTGCTACAGAACATCATTGAACCTCGCTTCGTTTATTTTTCAGTTCAGCCTTGTATTTCAGTGCCTCGGCTTCGATATGCACAATCGTCCATCCAGCCTTGAGCCATAGCGGCTCAATGAACCGTGAGGTGCTTATCGGTTTCAGAAAAAAGGGCAATCTCATCGTTCGGGGCAGTGACAATCTCGTCAAAACGCTCCGGCGTACAGCGCGTCCATGTTCACCTGAAAGAACGTGTGGGGAAAACGGGACAGACCATGATTATGAGGCGGGGCGATTGCAAGTGAATTCAAAATCGTGGTCTGTCCTCCGTTTCCTCTCGATTTTTGCCGTGGCGCTGGGAACGGGGTTGTTCTTGAAGCTGCGGCGGTTCGAGCAGGTTGGCTGAGGGGGGTAGGAATTCATCGCTAGTTGATAGGAAGCTTGCCAGTGATTACAAACTTATCGAACACCTTCTGACCATCACGCGCAGCTTGCCGAACATCTAGAAATGTCAGCTCATTGGGAACGACTTTTTTGGGTGTCTTGTTGACTTTTTTATTGTGGCCATCTCAGCCTCTGCGGTGTGATTAATCGAGTCTGGGCAAACAGGAAGGGGAGGATTTCAGCGCCAGGGATTCATGCTCGTCTCCAACAAAATGGGCCTCGTGAGAGATAATGCCAGTCAGTTAAGAGTGATCGAGTCTTTTGGTGAGGGGAGTTAGCGAAAAGTCGCACCGCCCCGTTGGGCTGCGAAGCGGCCCCAACACCAACTCAATCAACCAGGCACACAGGGTGTCTGGCTTTTAGGACTGCTTCACGCAGCCCAGCGGGGATAAATCCCCTCGCCACAGGGGCTGCGTCGATTAACTGATCGGCATCACCTCGTTGAGGCCCTTTGAACTAGGCCGGCTCTGCATCCAAGCGTCGGGCGATGACATCAAGCACGTCACAACCATCCCTCAAGGAGATGCAGCACAGTTGTGCAAAGTCCTGAAGCACTACTGAGTCACTCGGAATATTCCCTCGCATCGCGAGGTTCTCTAGAAGCTGGGTAACCGCGCGAATTCTATAGCCCGCCGTATCGAGCAGGATGTGCAACGGTGCGGAGGTATCGACGAAAAGGGGTTGATCGTCGGCATTACTAGTAAGAGCCATGTATCTGTTCATTTCAAACTCCGTTTGATTGAAGGCCTTCTTACCATTTGTAGTCGAGTCGCCAAACCCAAGCCGCTCTTACGAACGACGCTTGGACTATAGGGCCTTTTTGTAGAGATCATCAATCAGACGATGCGTAGGAAGCTTCCCTGAATTATGTGAGCGGAAAATGTCAGAAAATTCCCCGGCGATACTGCGTCCAACCGTATCTTTTTATCCAGCTCAACTCCCTTCCGCATCCTGAATAACCACAACCCTTCACACCAAAACCTTTGTGACAATCAGACTAATGGGCTATAGCTCAAGACATGGCTGCCGATAGGCAGGTATTCCCCCGTGTAAGGAGTGACACCATGCTGCGGTTCTTCGCCGACTTGGGCTTTCGCTGGAAAATCACTCTCCCGATAGCGTTCCTGGCTGTGTTGCTGGTCCTGATGGGGGGCGCGGGGATGCGCGGCAGCAGTCAGGTGCCCGAATCCAGCCCGCAATTGACCAACCGTTATCTGCCGGCCATTAGTTTGTTGCTCAATGCCGACCGTGATCTTTATCAGGCGTTCGTGGCTGAGCGCAGCCTGCTGGACGGTCATGCCGACGAGCATTTGAAAGCGCTGAGCGCCAGCCATGGCGAAAATGCGAAGCAGGCTTACGACCGTGTGCAGAAATATGCCGCGATGCAGCCCGGTGCCGAGGCGCAGGCGTTGGTCAGTCAGTTCAACGACAGCTTCGGTAAATGGATGCAGGTTTCGCGGCGGGTCCTCGAACTGTCGGTAGGCGATCCGCAGGGCGCCAGTGCGCTGAGTTTTGGTGACAGTGAGCGCCTGTTTGAAACCATGCGTGATTCCATCGACAAGCTGGGTGAGTTGGAAGATGCGGCGTCCCATCGCGAAGGCGACGCTGCGATTGAAAACGGCGAGGCAGTCGGCGTGCAACAGGGCGTGATTCTGCTCATTGGCCTGCTCGGTTGCATCCTGGTGCTTGTGGTTCTGCCACTGGTGGTGTTGAGCCCTATGCGTCGCTTGTTGCACCGCATCGAGCAGATCGCCGAGGGCGGTGGCGATCTGAAAGGGCGTCTCGAGGTACGATCGGCCGATGAGCTGGGACAACTTGGCAGTGCCTTCAACCGTTTTCTCGACAAGTTGCAGCCGTTGATCGCTGAAGTCGGGCGGGTGACAGGGGAGGTCGACTCCGCCGCGCGGGCCATGGCCGACATGGCCTCGACGAATGACCGGTTGATCAGCAGTGAGCACGCGGCGCTCGATCAGGTCAGTACCGCCGCCACCCAGATGAGCGCTGCGGTGCATGAAGTGGCGCATAACGCGGCGAGCGCCTCGGGCGCCGCGCAGGAGGCGAGCAGCCAGTCTCGTGACGGCGCTCAGGTGGTCAGCAGTACCATCGAGTCGATCCGCCAGTTGGCCCAGGAAGTGGAGCCCGCTTCGGGTACGATCGAGGCATTGGCCCAGGAAACGTCCAGTATCGGCGCCGTGCTCGAAGTGATCCGTGGCATCGCCGAACAAACCAACCTGTTGGCGCTGAACGCTGCCATCGAAGCGGCGCGGGCCGGTGAGCAGGGCCGTGGTTTTGCCGTGGTGGCCGATGAGGTGAGGGCGCTTGCGGCCCGCACCCAGGACTCGACCAAAGACATTCAGGGTCGTATCGAGCGCTTGCAAAGCGGTGTCGCCAAGGCTGTGCAAGCCATGCATGTGGGCAGCAGCAAGGCCCGGGACAGTGTCGAACGTGCAGCGGGTGTCGACCAGGTGCTTAGCGGTACCGGCGGTTCGATCCAGCGGATCAACGACATGGCCGCGCAGATTGCCAGTGCTTGCGAGGAGCAGAGCAGCGTCACCGAGGAGATTGCCCGCAACATCTCCGATATCCGCGACTTGTCCAACGAAGCGGCTGCCAATTCCGCCCAGAGCATGCATGCCAGCCGACAGCTTTCCTCTCTGTCGCAAAACCTGGCTGGGCTGGTCGGCCGCTTCCGCACCTGAGGCAGGCGCGCTGTGACCATCGGCGATAGCCTGCGAGCGTTGCATCAGGACGGTTTCGTCCTGATGCCAGCCGTACTGGATGCCGCGCAGATTGCCGACCTGCGCCATGCCATCGACCAGTTGAAGCCTCAGCACTGGGACTACAGCGGCGTCATCGATCATTACAAATGTGTGTTCAATCGCAACCCGTTCTGGCTGCCGTTCCTGGAGGTGGCCGGCGTGATCGAATTGGCCGAGGCGGCCCTGGGCGATGACTGTCATGTTATCGGCCAGACGGCCTGGCGCTGCCATCCGGGTTTCAAAGGGGCGCCGTTGCACCTGGATTACCTGGCGATGAAATTGCCGCCCACGCTGTTGGCCGACCCGGCCTTCGAGCTGCCAATGCAGGTGTTCACCGCGCAGTTTTACCTGGATGACATCGACGCCGACTTGAGCCCGACCCAGGTGATTCCTGGCAGCCACAAGGCTGGTCGAGCGCCGGTAGCGGGTGAAGCGCAATGGCAGGGGCGCTCCGCGCAGCCCGTGTTGTGCCGGGCGGGCGATGTCTTGATATTGCGCAGCGAACTGTGGCACGCCGGCAGCGACAACCGCACCGCCGACCGCACCCGCTACATGCTCCAAGTGCATTATGGCCGGCGGATGGTCGCACAGAAGTTTTCACCCTATCTGCACTGGCAGTTCAACCCTGAGGTGCTGGCCGCGGCGACACCTCGCCAGCGGCGGTTACTGGGTGATCACCAGGAAGCTGAATACGATTGAGGCTGGCTCAGTCAGATCCATACATCATTGACCGCCGTTCGCTCATTGGTTTCTTCGCCGGTATTGATGACGCCGCGAGGCTCGATCAGCAGCAGTTTCACTTCCTGCGCGGCGCTGGGCTTGTGCTCCACACCTTTTTTGACCACGTACATCTCGCCTGGGCCCAGGGTCACCGCGCCATCGCGAAAGTCGATACGCAGCTCGCCTTCCAGCACGATGAAGGTTTCATCGGTGTCGGCGTGGGTGTGCCAGACGAAGTCACCTTCGAGCCGGGCGAGCTTGAATTGGTAGTCGTTCATTTCGGCCACGACTTTTGGCGTCCACTGTTCCTGGAACAGGGTGTATTTCTGGGCGAAGTTGATGGGGCAATAGCGGGTCATCGAGGCATGCTCCTGGGTGGGTGGTGCGTCCTACTTTATTGTTCGAGCCAACGTGCGTATTGGATGATCGTGCAGCTTTTTGCCGCGCGCAGTCGATGCCTTAGCGCAGCATGTTCAGCCAGCGTGCCGGTGAAATGCCAAAGGCCTGTGTATGCAGCCGGGTCATGTGGCTCTGATCGAAAAAACCACAGGCCAGGGCCACTTCGCTCAATGGCGTGCCGTGGAATGCCAGGCGCCGGGCTTCATGCAAGCGCCGCTGGGTGATGTAGCGATAGGGGCTGGTGCCGTACAGCGCCCGGAAATCCCGGGACAGGCTCCATCGATCCCTGCCGCTTGCTTGCACCAGGTCGTCCAGGGTGATCACCTGGTCGAGGGCATCGTGAATGAACAGGCGGGCACGCTCTGCTGCCGGGTAGTCGATCAATCGCCGTCCACGGCGGTTGCCCGCCGCAAGGTCGAGCGCCTGGGCCACGTCGTAGATGGCGTCCTCTTCCTCCAGCGAGTCGAGGGGGTGATCCAGGCTGTTCAACAATCGGCGGGTCGCGATGTTGAGGCGAGGGTCGTTGGACAATCCACCTTCGATGAAAGGCAATGGCTTGCCTCCCAGTACATGCTGGATCATCGACGGTTCTATGTAGAACATCCGGTAGCGAAAGCCCTCGCGCGTCCCGGCTTCGCCATCGTGTACCTCGTCCGGGTGCAGGACGATGGTGCCGCCGGGCTGGCTGTGGCGTTTGCTGTGGCGATAGTTGAAGCTCTGCACACCCGAAAGCGTGATGCCGATGGCGTAGGTGTCATGGCGATGGGTGCTGTAGCCATGGCCACTGAAATAAGCCTCGATGCGTTCCATTTTCCTCGATTCGGGTGCTCGCACCAGCCAGTCGCGGTTGTGGATGGATCGAGTCATTGCGCCGGGCCTCCTGCTTTTGTCCGCATACCCTACCTGCCTGGAAACTTTCGTCACAGAAAAAAACGGCTCAGGTTGCAACGCCCGTTCACTTGAGAGGATTGAACCTGTGGCGAGGGAGCTTGCTCCCGCTCGGTTGCGCAGCGACCGCAAAATCATAGGGCCGCTTCGCAGCCCAGCGGGAGCAAGCTCCCTCGCCACAGTTCAGATTTCTTTTACCGGCGTCTCACCCTGGACATTCTTGATCAACCCGATCACATGAAGGCAGTCACTCTTGTTCACATAGGATTCGCCACTGGCGATCGTTTCGTGGTTGCCGGCCCTCAAGCGCCAGCGCCATTGGCCTTTTCCGGTGCGCGGGGTGCCTCGGGTCTGTCGATAGATTTCAAAGTACATCGGTTCGCTCCCTGCGATTGATTCACTCAAGACATGCGTTGGACATGTGGCTGCAAGCCTAGCCAAGTGGGTGGTTTTGGCTACGGGAAAATCGTTTCCATTGGTTATCGAATATTGCCGGATCGGGCATTCGACCATTTCCATGAAGAAAGTCATGTTGCGAACATAGGGTCGGCTGGAAGTTCGGGCTGGATCCTTGCGTTGCCCTGCCTGGTCCTGCTTAATACGTTTCGATGCCTAGGGCCGGAAGCCCGAAGGGACTGAAAACACTATAAGAAAAAGAGCCATCAAGTGACTGAATATCCAGGAGTGGATCTACAAGGTCGTCTAACGCTTTCGCTTGTCATCCCGGTCTACAACGAAGCCCAGTCCATCGATTTGTTCATGGCCCGGATCGACCAGGTCTTTGCCGATGAATCACTGGTGAGCCTGGAGCTGGTGTTCGTCAACGACGGCAGCGCGGACGATACGTTGGTGCTGCTGCTGGACAGGCAGAAGGCCGACCCGCGCATCCGGATCGTCGACCTGAGTCGCAATTTCGGCAAGGAGGCGGCCTTGAGTGCCGGCCTGCAAGCCGCCCGTGGCCAGGCGGTGGTGCCGATCGATGTCGATCTGCAGGATCCTCCCGAAGTCATCCTGGAAATGATCGCCCATTGGCGCAACGGCGCCGAAGTGGTGCTGGGCCATCGGATCAATCGCGACTCCGATTCCTGGGCCAACCAGGTATCCGCCAACGGCTTCTACCGACTGCACAACAAGATCGCCGACCACAAGCTGCCGGAAAATGTCGGCGATTTTCGCTTGATGGATCGCTGCGTGGTCGATGCCTTGCTAACCCTGCCGGAATCTCGTCGCTTCATGAAAGGGTTGTTTGCCTGGGTGGGGTTCCGGACTACCTACGTGGACTACGTCAGGCCTGAGCGCAGCGCCGGAGAAAGCAAGTTCAATGGCTGGCGCTTGTGGAATTTTGCCCTCGAAGGCATCACCAGCTTCAGCACCGAACCGCTGCGTATCTGGACGTACCTGGGGCTTTGCGTCTCGCTGGTGTCCTTTGCGTTCGCCATTTTCATCGTGTTGCGGACCTTGATTTCCGGGGTCGACCTGCCGGGTTATGCCTCGCTGATGGTCGCGGTCACCTTCTTGGGCGGGTTGCAACTGATCGGCATCGGCGTGTTGGGTGAATACCTGGGCCGCACCTATATCGAATCCAAGCGTCGACCGGTTTTCCTGGTGCGGCGCATCTATGACGCCAAGGACTGACCATGGACCTCAAGGAAACCGACATCCTCGGTCCCGATATCGAGCAGCACTGGTACTACCGGTCGAAAGCGCGGGCCATGCTCCACATGCTCAAGGGCACCTCGGCCAGTACGCTGCTGGACGTGGGCGCAGGGTCGGGCTTTTTTTCCCATCACTTGTTGACCCATACCGCAACCGCCCAGGCCTGGTGCGTGGACATCAGCTACCCGGCCGACTCCGACGCCAGTACCGCCGGTAAACCGGTCCGCTACCGACGCGCCATCGACACGCTGGACGCCGACCTGGTGTTGCTGATGGATGTGCTGGAACACGTGGACGATGACGTGGGCCTGCTCAAGGCCTATGTCGACAAGGTGCCGTCCGGCAGCCGCTTCCTGATCACCGTGCCTGCGTTCCAGTTCCTCTGGAGCGGGCATGACGATTTTCTCGAGCACAAGCGCCGCTATACCCTCAAGCAGTTGGAGAGCGTCGTGGCGCAGGCGGGTTTGCAGGTGCAGCAAGGTGCGTACTACTTCGGCCTGGTATTTCCCATTGCCGCCGGCCTGCGCCTGTTGCAGCGCAAAGCCTCCGGGGCACCGGCCAAGTCGCAGCTTGCCCGGCATCATCCGCTGGTCAATGGCGTGTTGAGGACACTGTGCAGCCTGGAGCGTCCATTCATGGGGGCCAATCGCATTGCCGGCCTGACGGTGTTCTGCCTGGCGCAGAAGCCGTGACCTGGACGCACTCGCCCTTGCTGCGACGTGCCTTGCGTTTTGCCATGACCGGCCTGCTCGTCACTGGCATCCACGTGGTGGCGGCCGTGTTGTTTGTGCACCTGGTCCTGGCCAACCCGCCATTGGCCAATGGTTTCGCCTTTGTCGTGGCGACCGTGGTGTCGTACCTGATCAACACCCTCTGGAGTTTTTCCAGCCGCTTGCATGGCCGGACCCTCGGCCGTTTCGTGGTGGTCTCGATCGGCGGGTTGGGGCTGGCGATGCTGGTGGCCTGGGCGGCCCAGCGCGTCGGCCTGGATTACCTGGCGGGCATCGCGGCCGTGGCGCTGATCATCCCGGTGTACACCTTCATCCTGCATAATTTCTGGACGTATCGATGACCCTTCGTAGTCAGCGTTTCCCGGTTTCCTTGTTGCCCATATTGTTGGGCGCGCTGGCGTTCCTGTTGGTGATCGGTCCTCGGGTGCTGGATCCGACCAACATCGCCTGGCTGGGGGAGGGCGATGCGGCGACCCATTACATGGGCTGGGCGTTTTTCCGCAGTTCACCCTGGACCTTTCCGTTGGGCATGAACCCTTCCTATGGTCTGGAGTTGGGCAACGGCATCATTTTTTCCGACTCCAATCCGTTGCTGGCGTTCTTGTTCAAACCCTTTCACGCCTGGCTTCCCGAGACGTTCCAGTACTTCGGCCTGTGGTTGCTGGCCTGTTTCGTCCTGCAAGCCTGGTTCGCCTGGAAACTCGTCGGACTGCTGACGCCGTCGCTGTGGATCAGGCTGTTGGGTACTGGGTTATTTGTGTTTTCGCCGCCGATGTTTCTGCGCATGGGCGGGCACCTGTCGCTGTCCGGGCATTTTCTGATCCTCGCGGCCTTGTACCTGGCGCTGCGGCCCGGCGTGCAGAAGCGGCGGCTGGCCTGGGGCGTGCTGTTGGCCGCCACCGCGCTGGTGCATGCGTACCTGTTGGCGATGGTGGCGTTGATCTGGCTGGCCGACCTTGCCAGCCAGGCCACGAAGGGGCGGTTGTCCCGGCGTGATGCCTTGATTGAACTGGGCGGCTTGTTTGTGCTGGTGGCGTTCTGTTGTTGGCAGGCGGGTTATTTCAGCGTGGGTGGCGGGACCGTGGCGGGCGGTTTTGGGTTGTATCGCCTGAATGTGATGTCGCTGGTCAACCCTAGCGGATGGTCCTACACCTTGCGCGATATGCCCCAGGGCCCCGGGGACTACGAAGGTTTCAATTACCTGGGATTGGGCATCCTCATGCTGGCGATCTGCGCCGGCGTGGCATTACTGCAAGGCAACACAGGTTTGGCGAATGCCGTGCGTCACAGGCGCCTGTTGCTGTGGGCATTGATCGGGCTGACGCTGTTTTCGCTGACCAACCATCTCGGCATCGGCATGCAGAACGTGCATTACTGGCTGCCCAAACCCCTTGAGCTTGTGGCGAACGTCTTTCGCGCGTCCGGTCGGATGTTCTGGCCGGTGTTCTACGCCATCATCTTTGCGGTGATTTTCCTGGTGATCCGCGGCAACAAACCCCGGGCGGCGGCGTGTCTGCTGGCCTTGGCGCTGGTGGTGCAGGTCCTGGATACCCGCGCGGGATGGGCCGGCCTGCGCCAGAGCCGGATGACGCCGGCGGCCTCGAGTTGGCCTACGCCCCTGAATGATCCGTTCTGGGCCAGTGCCGCCGGTCATTATTCGAAAGTCCGCACGTTATTGCCGCAGAACCAGCCGGACAACTGGCTGCTGACCAGCCAATACGCCCTGACGCACGGCCTGGAAACCGATGGCGTGTACTTGGGACGCATGAGTGACCGGGCGATCGAGCGAGCCCAGCGACACGCCGAGCAGATGCTTGCCAGCGGCCAGTACGCCGCGGATTCGCTGTACATCCTCGGCCCTGTCGCCGCGCTCCAGGCGGCGAAAACCGTCAATCGCCCGACCGACCTGTTGACCCGTATCGATGGCCTGGTGGTGCTGGCGCCGGGCTGGAAGACATGCGCCCAATGCCCACCGGTCGCCGATGAAACACTGGACATGCAGGTCAAGCTCGGTGAGCGCCAAGTGTTCAGCCGAGCCAACGCGATGTTGGCCGATGGCTGGGGGCGGGTCGAGGATTGGGGCACCTGGTCGGAAGGGCCTGAGGCTGAGGTTGTTTTACGCATACCGCCAGAAGCGCATGCTATCTCGATCGAAGCCGCCGCGTTCGTGCAGCCCTCCCACACGCGCCAGCGGGTGGAGGTGTCGATCAACGGTGTCGCGGCGCTGGCGACGCAGTTCAACCGACTGCAGGACAACACGCTGGAACTGCCTCTGACGCAGGCCATTCGAGAAACGATTGGCGCGGAGGGGCGGTTGCGCGTGCGGTTCCATTTACCTGATGCCATCAGTCCCAAGGCGCTGGGGTTGGGCAGCGATGAGCGAGTCATGGCGCTGGGACTGAAATCACTGACTGTGAAGTAGTTTTCCACTTCACAATGGCTTACTCACTGTGGCGAGGGAGCTTGCTCCCGCTGGGCTGCGAAGCGGCCCCAAATATTTTTCGGTTGCTGCGCAACCGAGCGGGAGCAAGCTCCCTCGCCACAAAAGCAAGGGCCTCTTCCGACTCTTTGGAGGGTGTGCCCAGGCGACTGGACGTTTAGCGCATAGACGCACCACCCCCAGCGTTCCTACACTGCACTCCATCAAGGGATCGAGGGACAGTGGATGAACCGCAACGAATTGCGCAAGGCCGACATCAACCTGATGGTGGTGTTCGAAACGTTGATGCTTGAGCGCAACGTGACACGGGTGGCGGAAAAACTGTTCCTGGGCCAACCGACCATCAGCTCGGCCCTCAATCGGCTGCGCAAGATGTTCAACGATCCGCTGTTCATTCGCGTCGGCCACTGCATGGAACCGACGGCCCGGGCCGAGGAAATCATCCAGCACCTGTCGCCGGCGCTCGATTCGCTGTCGGTGGCGTTGAGCCTGACCCACGATTTCGATCCCGCCAACAGCGCCATGACATTCCGCATCGGCCTGTCGGACGATGTCGAGTTCGGCCTGTTGCCGCCCCTGTTGAGCAGCCTGCGGCAAGAGGCGCCGCAAATCGTGTTTGTGGTCCAGCATGTCGATTACTGGCGCATCCCCGATTTACTGGCATCGGGCGACATTACCGTGGGCATCAGCCAGACGCGCGGCCTGCCGGCCAACGCCAAGCGCAAGCTGTTGCGCCACATCCAACCCCGTGTGTTGCGCGCCGATGCGTCGGACACGCCGCTGACCCTGGACGAATACTGCTCGCGACCTCATGTGCTGGTGTCCCACACCGCCAACGTCGCCGGGTTCGCTGACGAATGGCTGGCGGAGATCGGGCGCAAGCGCCAGGTTGTGCTGTCGGTGCCGCAATACAGCGCATTGCCGGCGTTGCTGGCCGGTACTGACCTGATCGCCAGCCTGCCGGACTATACCGCCGCCGCCATGGCGGCCTCGGGGCAACTGTTCAACGAACCCTTTCCCTTCAAGACCCCGACCCTGGACTTGTCCATGGTCTGGTTGAGCCATGTCGACAGTGACCCGGCCGAGCGCTGGTTGCGCTCGCGGTTGGAGGCCTTCATGGGCGAGCGCGGGCCCTTGGCACAACCTTGACGCGGGCCTGCCGCGAAACAAAATCCTGCCCCAACGAATAAAGTCGAGGTAAGGTTGTGACCGCTGAAACCACCTCGTCATATTTTTCGAATCGGAGTCGAACACATGCCTCACCTGCACATGGAGTACACCGCCAACCTGCCCGAGCTGAAGGCCGAAGTCGCATTGCTGCGCCTGAACAATGCACTGGTGGCCTCCGGTCAATTTTCCGCCGAGCACGACATCAAGAGCCGGGCCGTGAAACTGGAGACGTTCCGGGTGGGTACAGGGATGGGCGAACGGGGTTTCGTGCATGTGAAGCTGGCCCTGCTCAGTGGCCGTTCGCCGGAAATCAAGAAGCAATTGGCCGAAAGCCTGCTGGCGGTGATCCAGGACCTGGGGCCATGGCCGGCCGAGGTCAGCGTGCAACTGTGCGTGGAGATCCTCGACATCGACCGCGAGCCCTATGTCAAGGCCCTGATCGGTCAATGACGCGCAGGCGTTGCGTGGGCGCAGGCCTTGATGATCTGTTCGCGTAGCCAGGCATTGGCACTGTCCTGATCGAGGGCCGGGCTCCACTGCATGTCCAAGGTCAACCCCGGCAAACCCTTGGGCGCTTCGTGGTGATTGAAGATCGCCTCGTTGGCCAGCAGTTTCTGGATGCGGCGGGGCAGGGTCAGGATGAAGTCAGTGCCGGTGATCATCTTCAGCGCGGCACTGTAGCTGTTGGCGCGCGCGGCGATTTGCCGGTGATGGGCCTGCCGCGACAGCCAGCCGTCCACCCTGTTGCTCGCTGACGCCCAAGGCGTCGCAAACACGTGTCGGCGCTGTACGAAAGATTGAACGCTCAGTTGCGGCTCAAGTGGCGTCGCCCGTTTGTCCACGACGCAGACCCAATCTTCCTCCAGCAACTGCCGGGATCTGAAATCGGCATGGTCGCCGTGAACGTTCGGGCCGAAGCAGATCACCAAGTCCAGGCTGCCGTCGCGTAATTCCTCGGCGGGAATGTCGGCTTCAAGCTTGTGCACGTTCACCACCACCGGCAAATTGGCGTAATCGAAGCCTTGCAGCAGTTGCGGCAGGATCAGGTGTTCGAAATATTCTGGTGCGCAGATGTTGAAGGTGACGGCTTGCCGAGTTGGATCAAAGGTCGGCGGACCGGCATGGCAAAGGTTGATGCTTTGTAAAATGGCGCGCACATGGTTGTACATGCCCTCGGCCTTGCAGGTGGGGCGCATGCCGGTGCGGGTGTTGATAAACAGTTCGTCCTCGAAACAGGTTCGCAGTTTCTTGAGGCAATAACTGACGGTTGACTGGCTGACGCACAAGGCCTCGGACACACCGGTGACGCTGCTTTGCTCGTACACGGCGCTAAACACCATGAGGTCCTGCATGTCGAGCTTTCTGAGGGCGTTACTGTTCAGCATCCGTTCTGTCTCTCACTCTGCTTCCTTGCGCGGATCTTGCGCAAACCAGGCTGACGATCGTAACGGAACGATAGTGCCAAGAGAATGCCAGGCAGGCCTTTTCATGGTCGGGAACGGGACAGATTGTGTAGGGAACACGACGTGTCGATCAACGACCGACTCGTTTGCTTAAGTTTAGTTAGCGATGATCCAAGCTTCATCAAATCCATGTTTAACCGCCCAAGGTGCCGTGGGACGCTTGCCCGATGTGTTTCCTGTGATGCGCTCATGGACGCTTGGCCCCTGGCAGTGCAATACCCTCCATCCGCCGCAGTCGATCCGGTCGGCAGGTGCACGCCTGCCATGGCCCCCTCCCTTAGTGCGCTGCCCTCCGAGCTGGCTTTTTGGGCGCTCTGGCATTGTCGCCATGCGCGTCCTCCGGACACTCGTTTTTCCTGTTGAACCTCCACGGTGCTCGCTCAATGGCGAGCACAAACTGACGGTGCGTTGTCGCCCGTCCGACACGGAAATACGAGTTTTCTCATGAGCCTTGCCAAGATGTCTTTCGCACCCGTGCAACACGCCCAGGCGTTCCTTGCGCAAAACCCCGATATCGAGTTGTTCGAGTTGTTCATTCTCGATAACAACGGCGTGCCCCGGGGCAAGTTGTTGCATCGGGACGAGTTGCTGGCGGTCTATGAAAGTGGTCGGCCGCTGCCCAGTACGATTCTCGGGCTGCCCCTCACTGGCGACGATGTGGAAAATTCCGGGCTGGTGTGGGACGTCGGCGACATCGATTGCCGCGCCTATCCCCTCAGCGGCAGTTTGCAGCGTATGCCGTGGCGGTTGATTCCCACGGCCGCGGTGCAGGTCAGTATGCATCCCCAGGAAGGCATGCCAGCGACCATCGCCGATCCGCGTTATCTGCTCAGTCAGGTGATCGAAGCCCTGCAGGCCGACGGCTTTTATCCGGTGATGGCGGCGGAGCTGGAGTTGTATCTGCTGGCCACACAGCGCGACAGCCAAGGCCGGCCGCAACCGGCGCGGGACGCTGACGGTGGTCGGCCGCGCGCCACCCAGGTCTATGGTTTGCGTGAACTGGAGCAGTTAGAGCCGTTCCTCGCCGACCTGTACGCCGCATGCAAGCTACAAGGCATTCCGGCCCGCACCGCGATTTCCGAATACGCCCCGGGACAAGTGGAAATCACCCTTGAACACCGCAGCGATGCCTTGCAAGCCATGGATGAAGCGGTGCGCTACAAACGACTGGTCAAGGGCGTGGCCCACAAGCACGGCATGCAGGCGTGTTTCATGGCCAAGCCGTTCGAGCACTTGGCGGGCTCCGGCCTGCACATGCATGTCAGCCTGGCCGACCGCGATGGCCACAATCTGTTTGCCAGTGAGGCCGGCGACGGGACGCCACTGTTGCGCCATGCCGTGGGCGGGATGCTCGATACCTTACTCGATTCGTTGTTGATGTTTTGCCCGAACGCCAACTCCTACCGGCGCTTCCAAAGCAACAGCTACGCACCGCTGGCCGCCACCTGGGGCGTGGACAACCGCACCGTGAGCCTGAGGGTACCGGGCGGCCCGGCGTTCTCGCGGCACATCGAGCATCGTATTTGCGGCGCCGATGCCAACCCTTACCTGGCGGCTGCGGCGAAATTGGCCGGCATCCATCACGGCTTGCGTGAACAATGCGATCCCGGGAAACCTGTGGAAGGCAACGGCTACGCCCAGGCGACCGAGCTGCTGCCCACTGACTGGCTCACTACCCTGCGTGCCCTTGAAGCTTCGACTTGGGCGCGGGGAGCGTCTGGCGAGGCGGTCCTGGGTGTTTATCTGGCGGTCAAGCGCGCCGAATACCGGCAGTTCATGGGGGAAGTCGGGGTGCAGGATTGGCGCTGGTATCTGAATCAGGCTTAGCAGCAGATTAAATAATTATTTAACAGCAACTTTTTCACGAAAAATTGATGGTGGGCTACCTAAAGTTTGTGTTGCCGTAGAAAACATTTTTTTCACATGTTTTCTGCGGCATTTCTTTTTCAAAGAGCAACTTCAGGAAGCCGTCAACCCTCATGCTGACTATTAAAGCCGTGCGCCCCGAGTGGGTGACGCTGGCCGCCAGTGCCTTTTTGTTAGTGGGCTTCAACCTCGTGCTCTGGCAACACTTGCTGGCGATCACGACGGCGGACGCTCGGGGCCTGCTGATGTGCGTGGCGTTTGGCCTGATGATTTTCTGTGCGTTCAACCTGGTGTTGACGCTCGTGGCCTTCCGTCCGCTGCTCAAGCCGGTGCTGATGCTGTTATTCCTGATCAGCGCCGGCGTGGCGTATTTCATGGCCCAATACGGCGTCTTGATCGATGCCGGCATGTTGCGCAACTTCGCTGAAACCAATGCCACGGAAGTCCGTGACCTGTTGTCGTTGAAGTTGTTTGTCTATATCGGCTTATTGGGGGGCTTGCCGTGCTGGTTGTTGTTCAAGACCCCGATCAACTACCGTCGTTGGCCAAAGGAGTTATTAAGTAAGTTACTGGTCGGCGTGGCCTCGGCCGCGGTGATCGGCGTCGTTGCCCTGGTCAACTACCAAGGTTTGTCGTCACTGTTTCGCAACCACCACGAGTTGCGCTTGATGGTCGTACCGAGCAATTACATCGGTGCCTCGCTTGGGTACTTGCGTGAACAGGTCGCGTCGGCCAAGCAGCCGTTCATCACCTTGGGCGAGGACGCGAGCCGCAACCCGGCCTGGCAAACCCATGGCCGCAAATCCCTGACCGTCCTGGTGGTGGGCGAGAGTGCCCGGGCCGAGAACTTCGGCATCCTCGGTTATCACCGCGACACTACGCCGACATTGGACAAGGAGGCCGGCCTGATCGCCTTCACCGACGTGCATTCCTGCGGCACCGAGACCGCCGTGTCGGTGCCCTGCATGTTCTCCAACATGGGACGCAAGAACTACGACGCCAGCAAGGCCAAGAATGAGGAGGGCTTGCTGGATGTGCTCAAGCGCGCCGGGCTGGAGGTGATCTGGCGGGACAATCAATCTGGCTGCAAGGGCACCTGCGACCGGGTCACGCTGCAGGATGTCAGCAACCTCAAGGACCCGGCGCTGTGCGCCAACAGTGAGTGCCGCGATGAGATACTGCTCCAGGGGCTGCAGCATTTCATCGACACCCTCGACAAGGACACGGTACTGGTGCTGCACCAGATGGGCAGCCACGGGCCGGAATACTTCAAGCGCTACCCCAAGGAATACGAGCATTTCACGCCGGTGTGCGAAAGCAATGCGCTGAACAATTGCAGCCGCGAGAGCATCGTCAATGGCTATGACAACACGCTGGTGTACACCGATCATGTGCTGTCGACCCTGATCGATCTGCTGCGGGCCAACCAGGACAAGGTCGACACGGCCATGCTGTACCTGTCGGACCATGGCGAGTCCCTGGGCGAGTACAACCTGTTTCTCCATGGCACGCCCTACATGCTCGCCCCGGAACAACAGAAACACGTGGCGATGCTGGCCTGGTTCTCCGACAGCTACCAGAAGTCCTTTTCGGTCGACACCCATTGCCTGCAACTGAGTCGTGAAAAGCCCTTGAGCCAGGACAACCTGTTTCATTCGATGCTCGGGTTGCTGGAAGTCAACAGCCAGGTCTATAACCGCGACCTGGACCTGTTCGCCAATTGTCGCGGCGCGGTGATTGATGGTGTCCTGGCACGGGAGTGAACGCCTGGACCTTATTTTCACGCGGGGTTGGTTAACCTGTCAGCCAGCCTTTTCCAAGAGCCGTTTGTATGTCCGGGTTACCCCCATCCACCATTGAGCTTGAGTTCGCCAGGCAGCATGACCAGGAGCATGCGCAGGTTTGCTGCCGACCGGCACCTCGCCGCTTGCGCCTGGCGTTCTGGCGCGACGACCAAATGGTGCGCAATGCCCTGAAAGTGGCGGGCGAGCCGGGGTTGGTGCTGGACGTGGCCGGGGGGGCAGGGCGGTTCTGGCCGGTGCTGGCCGAGCATGCCAACCGGGTGATCCTGGCGGCGGACCCGTCGCCGGACATGCTCGAACACGCGCTCACCCACCATGGCGACACGTTGCTCCAGCGGGTCAAGACCTTCCCGAGTTCGGCATTCACCCTTGGGCTGTCGGCCAACGCAGTGGACTGTATTTTCTGTTTGCAACTGTTTCGCCATCTCCGCGCCAGCGAGCATCGCCTGGTGCTGTTGCGCGAGTTTCATCGGGTCAGTCGCGATACGGTGCTCGTTTCGGTGAAAATCGAAGGGCGTCTCAAGATGGGCCAGGTGCCGCAACGCAGCCTGGCCGACAAGGCCGATGTCGAAGCCGAGTTTCGCCAGGCGGGTTTCAGCGTGCTTTGGTATCAGGATTTCCTACCCGGTTTTGCGCTGACGCGTGTTTATGTATTGCGTAAGACCGGTTAATTCTTGATGTAGGACTATTCTTGCTTTTTCGCAGGCGATTTCTCTCAGACAGATGCTCTACGGATGCTCGCAATCGCCAGCGGCGATATATACTGCGCGCCATTCTTCAAGGGAGAGCCGTGTGGCCATCGATATTCACTGGATTCGCGACAACGATAGCCTCGGTCAGTTTTGCGCCGAGTGGCAGCAGTTGCCATTCGTCGCCCTCGACACCGAATTCATGCGGGTCGACACCTTTTATCCCATTGCTGGCTTACTGCAGATTGGCGATGGCAAGCGTGCCTATCTGATCGACCCCTTGACCATCGACAACTGGCAGCCCTTGGCCGTTCTGCTGGAAAACCCGGCGGTGCTCAAGGTGTTGCACGCTTGCAGCGAAGACCTTGAAGTGCTGCTGCGCCTGACCGGTAGCCTGCCCGCGCCGCTGTTCGATACCCAATTGGCTGCCGCCTACCTGAACCTGGGTTTCTCCATGGGCTATTCGCGGCTGGTGCAGGAAGTGCTGGGCATCGAGCTGCCCAAGGGCGAGACCCGTTCCGATTGGTTGCAACGGCCCCTGTCCGAGACGCAAATCAGCTTTGCGGCAGAGGATGCGGTGCATCTGGCGGAAGTTTTCGTAGAACTGCGCCCGAAGCTTTCCGACGAAAAATACCGCTGGGTCTTGGAGGATGGCGCCGAACTGGTGGCCAACCTGCGTCGCGAAGTCGACCCGTACGAGGTCTACCGCGAGGCCAAGCTGGCCTGGAAACTGTCCCGCGCCCAATTGGCCGTGCTGCGCGAGCTGTGCGCCTGGCGCGAACGTGAAGCACGGGCCCGCGACCTGCCGCGCAACCGTATCATCCGCGAGCATTCGCTGTGGCCCCTGGCCCGCACCCAGCCGGATAACCTCGGCGCGCTGGCGAAAATCGAAGACATGCACCCGCGTACCGTGCGCCAGGACGGCCAGTTTCTGTTGGATCTGATCCAGCGCGCCGCCAGCATCCCGCCCGAGCAATGGCCGCCGGCCGTGGCCGAGCCATTGCCCATCGAGGCCGCTGCCCTGGTCAAGCGCCTGCGGGCGCTGGGGCAGGCTGAAGCCGAGCGCCTGGGCATTGCCCCGGAGCTGATGCTGCGCAAGAAAACCCTCGAGGCGCTGATCAAGAGCGGCTTTCCCGAGGGCCCCTACCAATTGCCCGATTCGCTGCGTGGCTGGCGCCGCGAATTGATGGGCCAGGCGCTGCTCGACAGCCTGGCCACTGCCGGAGAACAGCCTTGAAACGTATCTGCTCCATCTACCGCAGCTCGAAGAAAAACGAGATGTACCTGTATGTGCTCAAGAGCGATGCCTTGGAGCGTGTGCCCGAGCCATTGATGGCCGCCTTCGGCAAGGCGATCCACGCCTTTGACCTGGTGCTGAGCCCCGAGCGTGAGCTGTCCCGGGAAGACATCAACAAAGTGCTGGAACACCTCGACACCCAGGGCTATCACTTGCAGATGCCACCGGCCGAAGACGAATACATCGAGCATTTGCCCGAAGAGTTGTTGCGCCGTAACGACCCGGTCTGATGGTATTGGAGGCGCCTGTCCTGGGCGCTTCTTGAAAAACGGAATGATTTATTGACGACGATCGCAAGGATAGAGCGACACTCTGTCGGCGCTCGTCTGCACTGTTTTTGAAAGGTTTGATTCATGCGCGTTCTGATTGCCGAACACGATCACGCGGTGTATGCCCAGCTTCTGCGTCAGGCTGCACCCGATATTGAAGTGCTGACCAGCGGCGATTCCGCCGAGCTGTCGCGACTGGCCACCGATTGCCCGGTCTGGCTCGGCCAGCCTGATCTGCTGGCCACCCTGTTGCGTCAAGGCCACCAACCCCGTTGGCTGCAATCGACCTGGGCGGGCATAACGCCGCTGCTGGCCGATGGCTTGAGCCGCGATTACCGCCTGACCCGTGCCGTGGGCATTTTTGGCCAAGTGATGGCTGAGTATGTGCTGACCTACATGCTCGGCCATGAGCGCGAGGTACTGGCCCGGTTGGTCAGCCAGGTCGAGCGCAAGTGGGACAACCGCCAGGGCCAAGGCCTGGCTGGACGCAAGGTATTGATTGTCGGGACGGGGGACATCGGCCAGCGTGTGGCGCAGTTCCTGGTGCCGTTCGGTGTGCAGCTGTACGGCATCGCCAGCGAAGCCAGGGAAATGGCGCCGTTCATCGAGGTCGGGGCACTGAAGGATCTGCCGCGGCTGGTGGGCGAGGTGGATTACGTGATCAATCTGCTGCCCAACACGCCAGAGACCCATGACATCTACGATGCGGCGCTGTTCAAGCAATTCAAGCCGACCGGGTTGTTCATCAACGTTGGCCGCGGCGTGGCGGTTGTGGACGCGGACCTGGTGCAAGCCCTGAAGGAAGGGCACCTGGCCGGTGCGGTGATCGACGTCTGCCGCCAGGAGCCGCTGCCGCAGCGCCATCCGTTCTGGACCGCCTGGGGCCTGCTGCTGACCGGCCACAGTTCGGCACCGACCTCGCCACCGATGATGGCGCAGTTGTTCCTGGAAAATCTGCGGGCCTATCAGGCGGGCGAAGCACTGCGTGGTGAAGTGGATTTCAGCCGGGGTTACTGAAGCCATCCTCGATCAAACTGTGGGAGCGGGCTTGCTCGCGAAGGCGGCGTTTCAGCCGACATAATCGTGAACTGACACGCCGCTTTCGCGAGCAAGCCCGCTCCCACAGTGGGTTTTCAGTGGCCACAAGAAGTGTGTCCGCCACAGATCAGAATGTGGGAGCGAGCTTGCTCGCGATAGCGGAGTGCCAGTCGACATCAATATTGGCTGACCTGACGCCAACGCGAGCAAGCTCGCTCCCACAGGGGAAACTTCGGCGGCTACAAAAGGGGCTACAGGGTGAAGTCGCCTTCTGCCACCAGTTCGCTCAGCGGCCGGCGTGGGCGTGGGACTTCGCGGGCCTGGAGGTATTCGGCCAAGGGCGATTTGTCCCCCAGCTTGCCAATCGCCACGGCGGCGTGCAGGGCGTAGCCTTGCGGGATCTTCAGTTCCTTGCGGGTCAGTTCCTGGTCGAAACCGGCCATGCCATGGGTGTGCCAGCCGCTGAGGCTGGCTTGCAGCGCCAGGTGGCCCCAGGCCGCGCCGGTGTCGAAGGTGTGGCTCTGCGCCGGGGTTTCCTCGGTGGCGCCGGGCACCGCGAAGGGGGGTTTCGAGACGATGATCACCAGCGCCGAGGCGTGTTGGGCCCAGCCGCGGTTGAACTCGTTGAGCAAGCCCAGGAAACGCTCCCAGTTCGGCGTGTCGCGCCGTGCGTACAGGAAACGCCAAGGCTGGGAGTTGTAGGCCGAAGGGGCCCAGCGTGCGGCTTCGAAGAAGCTCAGCAAGGTTTCTTCGGCAATGCTTTCGCCGGTAAAGGCGCGGGGCGACCAGCGTTCGATGAACTGAGGGTGGATCGCGTAATCGGCAATGCGGGAGTTGGCGCTCATGGGCTTACCTGGCTCGAGTGTGGAAAGACAATCAAGCAACCTACGTCCCGCCGCCCGGCCTGACAAGCCCCTGTATACCGACAGTCGCCAATGCTTGGCCTCAAGAGGCCCGGGCACTAGACTGTCGGCCTTTTCACCACCTGATGTTGATGCTCGAACCATGGCCGCCAAAGTCGAACCGTTCTGGATACGCAAAACCCTCGATCAGCTCGATCCCCAGGAATGGGAATCGCTGTGCGACGGCTGTGGCCTGTGTTGCCTGCAAAAGCTCGAAGACGAAGATGACAACAGCGTCTACTACACCCGCATCGCCTGCAAACTGCTGGACCTGAAAACCTGCCAGTGCACCGACTACCCCAACCGTCGTGAGTACGTGCCCGATTGCATCCAGCTCACGCCGGGCAAGGCCGATGAGTTCAAATGGCTGCCGCCGACCTGCGGTTATCGGCTGGTCAGCGAGGGCAAGGACTTGCCCTTGTGGCACCACCTGGTCTGCGGCGATCGCGATGCCGTGCACCATGAACGCATTTCCCAGTCCGGACGTATGCTGGCCGAAGGCAGCGTGCCGGAAGACGACTGGGAAGATCATCTGATTTTTCGCGCCGGCTGAACCACCGGGCGGCGCGCCACCTGGGAGAACCCATGGCTGCAGGATTGAAACGGATACTGGCGGCCGGGTTGCTGGCAGTGTGCGGGCCGCAGTGGGCGGCGCAGAAAGTCGACCTGGAATATCACGTGCACCTGTTGCCCCAGGGCGACCAGGCCGAAGTGCGCCTGACCCTGGCCCGGGGTTCAGCGGTGCGCAGCCTGGATTTCGACCTCGGCGACGGCAGTCGCTACAGCGATTTCAAGGCCGACGGCCAATGGCAGCTCACCCCTGGCAAAGAAGCCCGTGGTGTCTGGCGTCCGGCCGCGGACAAGGCGAGCCTGAGCTATCGCGTGCGCATCAGCCATGCCCGCAAGAACGCCACCTTCGAAACCCGCATGACCCCGACCTGGGCGTTGCTGCGCGGCGATGATCTGGTGCCGTCGGCCAAGCTCGATCAGCAGGACGGCATCGAACTGGTGGCACGTCTTGAGGTTGAATTGCCTGACGGCTGGAAAAGCATCGAGACCCCTTGGCCGCGCATCGGCAAGCGGCGCTTCCGCATCGACAACCCCTCGCGCCTGTTCGACCGTCCCACGGGCTGGATGCTCGCCGGCAAACTGGGCAGCCGCCGTACCCGCCTGGGTGAAACCGAATTGACCGTGGCCTCGCCCCGGGGCCAGGGCATGCGCCGGATGGATGTGCTGACGCTGCTGACGTTCGTTTGGCCGCAGGTGCAAGCGCTGGTGCCGCGCCATCCGGCCAAGTTGCTGATTGTCGGCGCCGGCGATCCGCTGTGGCGTGGCGCCCAGGCCGGCCATGACTCGATTTACCTGCACAGCCGCCCGCCGCTGGTCAGCGAGCGGGGCAGCAGCCCGTTGTTGCGGGAGTTGGTGCAGGCACTGGCCCGGGTCAATGATCAGGACCGTAGCGATTGGATCAGCGAGGGGCTGACCGAGTATTACGCAGTCGAACTGCTGCGCCGCGCCGGCGGCTTGAGTGATGAGCGCTACCAGACCCTGAACGACCGGCTCGCCCATGACAGCAAGGGCGTCACCACGTTGCGCGGCGAGCAGATCAGCCCGGCGGCCGTGGCCAAGGCGGTATTGCTGTTGCAGGAGCTGGACCGCGAGATTCGCCTGAAGACCCGTAACAAGCGTTCGCTGGATGATGTGTTGCAGGGGGCGATGCGCCTGGAAACCGTCGACACCGAGGAGTTTGTCCAGCTCAGTGAAAGTGTTTTGGGTGGGGCTTCCACTGTGCTGGATACCCAGTTACTTCAGTGACATCGCCATCGCGAGCAAGCCCCACAGTTTTGCGCAATGGCCTAGAGGCTTGTGTGGCGAGGGAGCTTGCTCCCGCTGGGGCGCGCAGCGGCCCCAAAAAAGCGGTGAGCGCTTCGCACTCCAGCGGGAGCAAGCTCCCTCGCCCCGAGACTGCGCGATTTTTAAACCTCTGTGAAAGGGAGCTTGCTCCGGGCAGAATCAGAGCCCAACCTTCGGCGAATTCAACGAATCATTCCCCGTCACCGTAGCCGTGCCAGTCGCCGCCTCGGCGTTGGCCTTCAGGCGACTCAGCTCTTCACCGGCCTGCTCGATGCGGGCGCGGGCGTTGTCCAGGTTCTGGCGATTCTTTTCCAGCAGGCTCTTGGCCGAGCAGTGCCCGGTGATGCCCCGCGCCAACGCCATGCCGCCGATCGCCAGTTGAGCCAGCCCGATCACCCCGCCACGGCGTAGACCCTTGCCCATCATCAGCACACCGCCGGCCAACGAGCCAATGCGCTCCCAGCCGTGCACGTTTTGCGGCGGATGGGATTGGAAAGGGGTGCGCTCAATCGGCTCGAACGGATTGTTATCGCTCATGATCTGTCTCCAGTGTGGGGATTGGTATAAAGCTGACTGCCTGAGCGATTGCCTTGTTCAATCGAATATCGCACCGATCAGCGGAATTGCGGTCCCGAACGGGTGTTGTTGCCTTTGGCCATGCGGTCGTACAACACGACGTTGACGGTAGCGGCCAGGTTCATGCAACCGGTGGTGGGGATGTACACCACGTCCTCGCACCAATCGCGAATCTCCTTGTCCAGCGAGCCGTCTTCCGGGCCGAAGATGTACAGCGCCCGGTCCGGGTGGGTGTATTCGGGCAGCGAGCGGGCACCTTCCACCAGCTCGACGGCCACTGGCACACAGCCCAGGGGCAGGATTTTCTTCAGGTCGTCGATGCCGATCAGGGGGATGTCGTAGTGGACTTTCTTGGTGTCGGTGACGAAGTCGGCGGCGCGCTCATAGCGCTTGCCGGTGTAGAACACCGACGCCACGCCGTAGCAACCGGCGGCACGCATGACCGAACCGACGTTTTCCGGTGACTTGGGGTTGAACAGACCGATGCAGCTATAGCGTTTGTTGGCCACGGGCGGGGTGCCTTTGGGGAAAAGGCGCGATTATACGGGGAATAGGGGAGGGTGGTCAGGTTCGAGATGTGTGGTGCATGGTCGGCCGCCTTCGCGAGCAGGCTCGCTCCCACAGGGTTTTGTGTACGCCGAAAATCCACTGTGGGAGCGAGCTTGCTCGCGATGACGGCCTTGCAGCCTGTAAAAATTCTTGGGTGATGACGATTACTCGTCTTTCTTCATCAACCCAGCCAACGCGGCGAACGGGTTGTGGGTCGCCTTGGCAATCTTCGGGGTGCTCAGGGAGCCGTCGCCGAAGTATTGCTGGTCGGTGTAGCGCGAGTGCTCGTTGTCGTGGCAGTACAGGCACAGCAGTTCCCAGTTGGAACCGTCCTGCGGATTGTTGTCATGGTTGTGGTCGCGGTGGTGAACGGTCAGTTCGCTCAGGCGCTTGCCGGAAAACTCACGGGCGCAGCGGCCACAGACATGGGGATACATTTTCAGGGCTTTGTCGCGGTAGCCCATCTCCCGGTCGCGCTGGGCATCGGCGAGGATGCGGTCCAGCTTGGCGGTGTTGGACGGTGGCGTTGACGAACTCATGGGTTCACCTTTGTAGAAAAGACTGATGACGGTTGGACAGAGTTTAGCTCAGCCCTTGAGCTTCTCGGCAATCCAGATGGTGTGGCGAGTGCCTTTGTTGCCATGGGCGAACACTTGCACCTCTTCGGCCTTGAAACCGGCCTTCTTCAGCTTGTCGGAAAACTGCCGGTCAGCGCTGGCCGACCATACCGCCAGCACGCCCTTGGGCCGCAGGGCCTTGGCGCAAGCGGCCAGGCCACCGGCCGAATACAGCCAACTGTTGGCTTTCTGGGTCAGGCCTTCCGGGCCGTTGTCGACATCGAGCATGATCGCGTCGAACCCCTGGGGTTCGGCTTGCAGCACCTTGGCCACGTCTTCCATGCGGATCACGGTGCGCGGGTCCGCCAGCGGCCGCCCGGCCTTTTCACCCAGGGGGCCACGGTTCCACTCGACCACGCCGGGCACCAGTTCGGCCACCACCACTTCGGCGGTCTTGCCCAGGTGCTTGAGGGCCGAGGCAAGGGTGAAGCCCATGCCGAGGCCACCGATCAGCACGCGCGAGCCGGGACGACCGGCGACCTTGCGGCAAGGAATCTCGGCCAGGGCGTCTTCGGAACCGTGCATGCGGGTGTTCATCAGTTGCCCGCCGTCGCCGCCCTGGATCTTGATGACGAAGTCTTCGCCGTACTCGAACAGGCACAGGGCACCGCCGTTGTCAGGGATGGGCGTGGTGTCGAGCAGAACGAAACGTTTCATGGAGATCTCGTAGGAGGGCAGACCGGCGCGGTAACGACTAGCCTTAAAGCAGACAATAGCCACGGAGCCATTGATGAAGTGCATCATTCTAACGGCCATTGCCCTGGCGGCGCTCTCAATAAGTTGCGCCCAGGCTCAACAACCGACGATCCCGGTCAACCCGCCGAGCATCCCCGGATCGCCGGGCACTGCCACGCCCATGCCGTATCCACCGGTCACGCCCAACGGCGTGCCCAAGGCCGGCCCGGGAAATGGTGGGCCACCCTTGCTGCCGCCGATCGAAATGCCCAAGCCGCCCAAGGACCAGCCGATACCGGGCATGGAGCCGAAGCCGGTGAAGGCCAAGTCGCCGGGGGGGTAGAACGCCCACACGACGCAATAACCTGTGGGAGCGAGCTTGCTCGCGATGGCGGTGTATCAGTCAACATTGATACTGGCTGAACTGACGCTATCGCGAGCAAGCTCGCTCCCACAGGGGGCTCCGGCTAGGTTTAATGGTGCGGTCAGACCTGCTGCGACAACAGCTGCCCATCGGCCATGCGCAGGCGCTTGGACAGGGAAACGGCAAGGGCGCGGATGATCTTGGCGGCGATCTTGGGGGCGTCGTTGAGCATTTTTTCCAAGGAGTCCTTGCCCAGGTTCAGCAACTGGCAATCACTGGCGGCGATGCAACTGGCCGAGCGACGTTCGCCGTCGAGCACGGCCATTTCGCCGAAGGCCCGGCCGCTGCGCAGCGTGGCGATGGTCACGGGTTGGCCGTCGGGGCCGGTTTTCTGCACGGCCACCTGGCCGGTGTGGATGATGCACATGAAGCTGCCGGCATCGCCTTCGCGGAAAATCGCTTCGCCCTCGGCGATGGCGCTGATGCTGAAATAGCCCGACGCCGCGGCGAAGTCTACGGGTAGCAACTGGTCGAACAGGCCGCAGTCCATCAGCCAGTCGCGGATTTCTTTGTTCAGTAAGGTCGGTTCTGACATGTTGGCACGGTCTTTTTCTTGTCGTTTTCTGCGGTTTTTTGGATTGTTTTGAGTGTAGGCGAACCCCTGTGGGAGCGAGCTTGCTCGCGATAGCGGCGTATCAGTCGACAACCATGTGGCTGAACTGGCGCCATCGCGAGCAAGCTCGCTCCCACATTGGAACAGCGTCATGTCTGAGCCTTGCGCATGCAGCTAAGACCCGGCCATCCCACAGAGTTCCTCAGACCCGCCCCAAAACCTTCAAGACAAATGCGTATTCGAGCGCTACGTCACGTAATCCCTGGTAGCGCCCGCTCATTCCGCCGTGGCCGGCGCCCAGTTCGGTCTTGAGCAGCAGGGGGTTGTCGTCGGTCTTGGTGGCGCGCAATTTCGCCACCCACTTGGCTGCTTCCCAGTACTGCACGCGGCTGTCGTTGTAGCCAGCGATCACCAGCAGCGCCGGGTACGCCTGGGCGCTGACGTTTTCGTACGGGGCGTAGGCCCGGATCCGATCATAAACGTCCGGCTCCTCTGGATTGCCCCATTCGTCGTATTCGGTGATGGTCAGCGGCAGGTCTGGGTCGAGCATGGTGTTGAGCACATCGACGAACGGCACTTCGGCAATCGCCACCTTGAACAGCTCCGGGCGTTGGTTGAGCACCGCGCCGATCAGCAGGCCACCGGCACTGCCGCCGCTGATCGCCAGTTGTCCTGCGGTGGTGAAACCGTTGGCGATCAAATGTTCGGCGCAGGCGATGAAGTCGCCGAATGTGTTGTGCTTATGTTCCTGCTTGCCGGCGCGATACCAGGCTTCCCCCAGCTCGCCGCCGCCCCGTACATGGGCGATGGCAAACGCCACGCCGCGGTCGAGCAGGCTCAGCCGCGAATGGGAAAACCACGGGTCGAGGCTTTCGCCATAGGCACCGTAGCCGTACAAGTACAGCGGCACCGGTCGGCCGAGGTCTTCGCGCCTGACCACCAGGCTGATGGGCACCTGGGTGCCGTCCGCCGCCGTGGCCCAGAGCCGCTGGCTGACATAGGCATCGGCATCGAACGGCCCCAGCACCGGGGTTTGCTTGAGCACCACCTGGGCGCCGCTGGCCAGGTCCAACTGGCGGATCTGCGCCGGACGGTTCAAGGCCTCGTAACGCAGGCGAATGCGATCGCTAATGAATTCCAGGCTGTTCTGCACATGCAGGCTGTAGGCCGCGTCCGGTAGTTGCACCCGATACGCCGGCAAACCCTGGGGATGTACCTCGATGATCGGCAGGCCGCCTTCGCGCAGGCTCAAGGTCATGGCCCCGGCGTTCAGGCTCAGGCCGTCGATCATCACCGTGTCGCTGTGGGGGATCAGGTTCTGCCAGTCGGCCTCGGTGGGTGCCACGCCGGTGTCGACGGCCTGATACAGGGCGAAGTTGATCCCGTCGCGGTTACTGCGGATCAACCAGGTCCATTGGCCATCGAGCAGGCCGTGGTCGACGTCGTATTCGTGGTTCTCCAGGCGTGGCGCCAGGCAGGTGAAGGGGTGTTGCGGCTGCGCAGCGTCCAGCACCCAGACTTCGCTGGTGGTCTTGCTACCGAGGGACAGGATCAACTGCTTTTCCGAACTCGAACGATAGCAATGCAAGAAGAAGCGTCCGTCCGGCTCATGGAACACTTCTTCGGCGGCCGTGCCGTCCAGGCGATAGCGCCAGAGTTTGTGGGGGCGGTGGGTGTCGTCCAGTTCGCCAAAAAACAGTGTCAGGCTGTCGTTGGCCCAGGTCATGCTGCCGTCGCAATTGTCGAAGGACAGTTCGCTGACCTTGTCGTTGGACAATTCCTTCACGAACAGGGTGTAGATCTCGTCTCCCGTGGTGTCCAGGCTGTAGGCCAGGCGCTGGTGGTCGGGGCTGATGCTGAAGGCGCCCAGGGCAAAGAAACCGCCGCCAGCCAACGCGTTCGGGTCCAGCAGCAGTTGTTCGTGGCGCTCGTCCACGGTCAGGCTGTCGTCAGCCGGGCGCGGGCAACGGTAATGGCGTGGGTATTCGTCACCGGCGGTGGTGCGGGTGTAATACAGGTACGGGCCCCAGGGCGAGGGCAGCGACAGGTCGGTCTCGAGGATCCGGCCCTTGATTTCCTGGAACAGGGTTTCGCGCAGTTCGGCCTGATCGGCGAGTTGCGCCTCCTGGTAGCTGTTTTCCGCCTTGAGGTAGTCGAGCACGGCGTCGGTGTCGCGTTCCTGCAGCCAGGCGTACGGGTCAACACCAGCGTCCCTGCGGGCGATCGGGGCGTTGGAAACGTGGGCAGATAGGGACATGAAAGGCTCTCGAACGTTGTACGAAAAGGGACACGCGGCCTGGACAGAACCCACCGCCCAGGCCATTCGCCAGACGCCGGGGCAGCCTGACGCGCGAAAAGCCGTTACTATAAGCGCCTCTTTGCCTGCCTTGCCATGGACACCATGACCGAGAATGACTATCTGATCGCCTGGGGCCTCTACGCCTTCGCCGCCCTGGGCTGCCTGCTGGTGTGGATGCGCATGACGCGCTGGATGTGGCGCTGGTTGCGTGAACCGCTGCGCTTGCTGATGGCGGTGTTGCTGTTCAGCCCTACCGTCGTCGACCCGGTGAAGGACAAGGTTGCCCCGGCCTTGGCCATTGTCGCCCTGGACATCTTGTTCAAGGTCGGCAACAACGCCTGGCGGGCGGCGTCCGATCTGCTCATGTACGGCATGATCGCCTTCGGCCTCTACCTGGTGATCGTGCTGATCCGCTTCCCCATCGAGCGGGCCGCCAACGCGCGCAAGGAACGGGCTGCCGCCGCCAAAGCCGCCGCCGCGGCCGATGAGCCGGAGGACGAACCACCATTCGGCGTGGCCGGGGATGACCGTTACGGTCGCCCACCCGTGCCGAGCAACCCCCAGCGTTCGCGTATCGAACCGCGCCTGTAAGCAGGCCTGCCCCTTGAAGCGAGAGTTCGAGCATGTGTGAGTTACTGGGCATGAGCGCCAATGTGCCGACCGACATCGTGTTCAGCTTCACCGGGCTGATGCAGCGCGGCGGCAAGACCGGGCCGCACCGGGACGGCTGGGGCATCGCCTTCTACGAGGGCCGTGGCCTGCGCCTGTTCCAGGACCCGGCCGCCAGCAGCGAATCGGAAGTGGCGAACCTGGTGCAGCGTTATCCGATCAAGAGCGAAGTGGTGATCGGGCACATCCGCCAGGCCAACGTCGGCAAGGTCTGCCTGTCCAACACCCATCCGTTCGTGCGTGAGTTGTGGGGCCGCAACTGGTGTTTCGCCCACAACGGCCAGCTCGCCGATTTCCAGCCGGGCGCAAGCTTCTACCGCCCGGTGGGCGACACCGACAGCGAAGCGGCTTTCTGCGATCTGCTCAACCGCGTGCGCCAGGCCTTCCCCGAACCGGTGGAAGTGGAACAGTTGCTGCCGTCGTTGATCGAGGCCTGCACCGAATACCGCAGCAAAGGCGTGTTCAATTGCCTGCTCAGCGATGGCGACTGGCTGTTCTGCTATTGCTCGACCAAACTGGCCCAGATCACCCGTCGCGCGCCGTTCGGCCCGGCGCGGCTCAAGGATGTGGACGTGATTGTCGATTTTCAGGCGGAAACCACACCCAACGACGTGGTCACGGTGATCGCCACCGAACCCTTGACCGAAAACGAACCCTGGACCCGCTACGAACCGGGCCAATGGAGCCTGTGGCGACGCGGCGAATGCGTCAGCCAAGGCCGGACCGAATAAGGACGTCACGCTATGTTGCTCAGTTATCTACGGCTGGTGTTGTTCGCGGTGGGCCTGTTGGTTGGGGTCCAGGTGCCAGGGTTCATCAATGATTACGCCAAGCGGGTCGAGGCGCACCTGATCGAGGCGCAGACCGGCCTGCAAGGTTTCCAGGGCACCGCCAACCAGTTCTTCAAGGGCGACATGCAGGCGCTGGTGGCCCATTACCGCGCCAGCGAAGACCCGATCTTTCGCAGCGACGCCGACAGCCTGAACACCTTGCTCGTGCGCCAGCAGGCCTTGGACAAGCAATTCCAGGCGATGCAAGGCCCGTGGTACATCCGCCTGCTGCAAGTGGCGCTGGCCGCCGATCCGGACATCCGCAAGGAAACCTGGAACGGCTACAGCTACCAGATCCTGCTGACCCCCGAAGCGATGATCTGGGGCATCAGCGGCGCGATGTTGCTGTCGTTCGGCCTGGAATGCCTGTTCCGCCTGATCGACTGGGTGGTGCTGGGCGGCAAGCGCCTGCGCCAGGGCCGGCCGATCGAAGAGCGTGACCTGCGCGGGCTCTGACTCGATGGTTCAGTGAGCTTCCTGTGGCGAGGGAGCTTGCTCCCGCTGGGGCGCGCAGCGGCCCCAAGATTTTGCGAGCGCCACGCACTCGAGCGGGAGCAAGCTCCCTCGCCACAAAAGCGGTCTGCCTTTGCGGGTGATGTGCTGCCCAATCAAATTTTTCTTATGACCCAACCAAGGTTTTATTCGTTGGACGGGATCGGCCGTGCGCTCAAGAATCGGGGCAACGGTCTCCACGTCAGCGTCGTCGAGACTCACAACAATAAAACCGTGGAGAACCACCATGAGTGCACCCGACACGCTCGGCGTCCCCCAACCCCAGGCCCGTTCTGGCCCGTTCGATTGGTATCGCAACATCAACCAGCAGGAACGTCGCACCTTCTGGAGCTGCAAGATCGGTTACGCCCTGGACGGCATGGCCACCCAGATGCTCAGTTTCGTGGTGCCGACCCTGATCGCGATGTGGGGCATCACCACCGGCCAGGCAGGCCTGATCCACACCAGCACCTTGATCGCGTCGGCCATTGGCGGCTGGGTGGCGGGTATTCTCTCGGACCGGATCGGTCGGGTGCGCACCTTGCAACTGACGGTGCTGTGGTTCGCGTTCTTCACCTTCCTGTGCGGCTTTGCCCAGAACTATGAGCAGCTGTTGATCGCCCGCACCTTGATGGGCTTCGGCTTCGGCGGCGAATGGACCGCCGGTGCGGTGTTGATGGGCGAGGTGATCCGTGCGAAGGACCGCGGCAAGGCGGTGGGCATGGTGCAATCGGGTTGGGCCCTGGGCTGGGGCATGACGGCGATTCTGTATGCGCTGCTGTTCTCGGTGTTGCCGCCGGAAGATGCCTGGCGCGCACTGTTCATCCTCGGCATCGTGCCGGCGGTGTTCGTGATTTTCGTCCGCCGGCTGGTCAAGGACCCGGAAGTCTATAACCAGACCAAGGCCCGCCTGACGCCGGAAAATCCCGCGAAGTTCTACGAGATTTTTGCCCCTGGCATCCTCTTCACCACCCTGCGTGCCTCGCTGCTGACCACCGGTGCCCTGGGCGGCTACTACGCCATCACGTCCTGGCTGCCGACGTTCCTCAAGAATGAACGGGGCTTGAGTGTATTGAGCACCGGTGGCTACCTGGCGATGGTGATCGTCGGCTCCTACGTGGGCTATGTCATCAGCGCGTATCTGTCGGACATCCTGGGACGAAAGAAGAACTTCGTCCTGTACGCTGTCGGCTCGTTCACCATCGTCCTGCTGTACACCCAGATGCCGGTGAGCAATAACGTGATGCTGTGGTTGGGCTTTCCCCTGGGCTTTTTCGCTTCCGGGATGTTCAGCGGCATGGGCTCGTTCCTCACCGAGCTGTTTCCTACGCGCATCCGCGGTTCGGGCCAGGGCTTTTGCTACAACATTGGCCGGGCGGGGGCGGCATTGTTCCCGCTGTTGATCGGTATCTTGAGCCAGAAGGTGCCGCTGAGCGTGGGTATCGGCGCCTTCGCGGCGGTGTCCTACGGCGTGGTGATCCTCGCGGCCCTGAGCCTGCCGGAAACCCAAGGCAAGCAGTTGGAAGCCGAGTAACTGATACCCTGTGGGGGCCTGGGCTCCATGGCTTGGCCCCACAGTCAAAGAAGAAAAAACCTACAGGAGCGTTCACCGTGAACCGCCTGCTACTGAATTGCGATATCGGCGAAAGCTTCGGCAGCTGGACCATGGGTCTGGACGCCGAGGTGATGCCCTTCATCGATTGCGCCAACATTGCCTGCGGCTTCCATGCCGGCGACCCGAGCATCATGCGCAAGACCGTCAGCCTGGCCCTGAGCCACGGCGTGCGGATCGGCGCGCACCCGGCCTATCAGGACCTGGCGGGCTTCGGCCGTCGTTCCATGGCCTATGGCGCCCAGGAGCTGCAGGACTTGCTGCACTACCAGATCGGCGCCCTCGACGGCATCTGCCGGGCCCAGGGCGGGCGAGTCAGCTACGTCAAGCCCCACGGAGCGATGTACAACGACATGATGGCCAACCCGGCGCAACTGCGCGCCGTGATCCAGGCCGTCGCGGCCTATGACCGGCAACTGCCACTGATGCTCATGGCGACCCGGGACAACAGCGCCGCCCAGGCCCTGGGCGACGAGTACGGCCTGACCCTGTGGTTCGAGGCCTTTGCCGATCGCGCCTATGACAGTGCCGGTCGCCTGGTATCGCGACAGGCACCGAGGGCGGTGCATCACGATCCCGAGGTCATCATCGGGCAAGCCCTGACCATCGCCCGTGGCGATGCATTGACCGCCAGCGACGGCAGTGCCTTGCACCTTATGGCCAATACCTTGTGCGTGCACGGCGACAACGCCAGTTCCGTGGCGGCCGTGCAGCGCATCCGCGAAGCCCTGGACCGGCAGAGTGCGCCATGAAACCACGCGTGGAAGTGGTGGCGGTGGACTGCCTGATGGTGCGCCTGTTCGATGAGATCGCCGAGGCCAACATGCCCTGGATGCTCGCCGCCAGCGAGCGCCTGCGAGCGGTGTTTGCCGAGCGTTTGATCGATCTGGTGCCGTCCTATACCACCTTGATGGTGCACTACGATTTGCTCGCCCTGAACCCGGTCCAGGCCCGCGATTTGATCGACGAGGCGCTGCATAACCTTTCACCGGATGCCCGCTCGACCGGCCAATGCCATGTGCTGCCGGTGTGGTACGACCTTAGCGTCGGGCCGGAGCTTGAGCTGTTGGCGAGCCGCAGCGGCTTGACGGTCGCCCAGGTGATCCGCCGCCACAGCGAACGGGAGTACCAGGTGTTTGCCCTGGGCTTCGCCCCTGGTTTCGCCTTCATGGGGCTGGTGGACGAAGAACTGGCCGCCCCGCGCCTCGACACACCACGCAAGCGCGTGGCAGCGGGCAGCGTCGGCATTGCCGAGCGTCAGACCGCGGCGTATCCAGTGGTCTCGCCCGGCGGTTGGAACCTGATCGGGCGCACCCCGGCCAAGCTGTTCGATCGCGAGCGTGACGGCTACAGCCTGATGCAGCCGGGGGACACGGTGCGCTTTGCGCCTGTGGATCACGCCGAATTCATCGCCCTGGGTGGCGACGACACACCGTTGGAGGCCCAGGCATGAGCCGGTTGTTGATCGAGGCCAGCACCCCGCTGTGCCTGTTGCAGGACGCCGGCCGTTTCGGCGTGAGACACCTGGGCGTGACCCAGGGCGGCGCGGCGGATTGGTTGTCGATGGCCTGGGCCAATTGGATGCTGGGCAATGACCTGGACGCGGCGGTGGTGGAGATTACCCTCGGCGGCTTTACCGTGGTGGCCGACGAGGATTGCGTGCTGGCGCTGGCCGGGGCTGACCTGGGCGCGCGGATAGACGGCCAGGGCGTGGCATCGTGGCGTTTCTTCAGTTTGCGCAAAGGCCAGGTCCTGGCGCTCACCCAGCCTGTGCTCGGTGCCCGGGCCTACCTGGCGGCCCCCGGTGGTTTCAACGCACCGACGGTGCTGGGCAGCCGGGCAACGGTGGTGCGCGAGGAACTCGGTGGCCTGGATGGGCGGGGGCGGGCGCTGAGTCGCGGTGAACACTTGAGCTATTCGGGCTTGGCGACGCCGCGGCCCATGCCCCACACGCGGATTCCGGATTTCCAGCAAGCGCAGCCGCTGGACCTGATCCTCGGTGCGCAGAATGGCGCGTTCAGTGGGCGCAGCCTGTTCGATGCGTTCAACACTGCGTGGACGCTGGACAGTCGCGCCGACCGCATGGGCATGCGCTTGCTGGGCACGGCGTTGGAATATCAGGGACCGGCGATGATTTCCGAGGGCATTCCCCTCGGTGCCGTGCAGGTGCCGCCGGACGGCCAGCCGATCGTGTTGCTCAATGATCGACAAACCATCGGTGGTTATCCACGCCTGGGTGCGTTGACGCCGCTGTCCCTGGCCCGGCTGGCGCAATGCCTGCCGGGGGCGCAGGTGCGGTTGCGGCCGGTGGTGCAGGAGGTTGCGCATCGGCAGCAGGTGGAGTGCCTGCAGGTGTTTTTGAACAGCTGAAAAGCATCGCGAGCAAGCTCGCTCCCACAGGGGATTTCAGTGTGACGAAGAACCAGTGTGGGAGCGAGCTTGCTCGCGAAGAGGCCCTGAAGGGCACCAAAGATCACTTGGAGAGAAACCGCATCCCTTCCTCCAACCCCCGCAACGTCAGCGGATACATCCGGTCCTCCACCAACTCGCGCACGATGTTGGTCGAGGCGGTATAGCCCCAGGTGTCCTTGGGGTACGGGTTGCTCCAGATGAGTTTCTTGTACTTCTCCATGAAGCGCTGCATCCACACATAACCGGCTTCTTCGTTCGAGTGTTCGACGCTGCCGCCGGCCTGGGTGATTTCATAGGGCGCCATGGCGGCATCGCCGATGAAGATCACTTTGTAGTCGGCACCGTACTTGTGCAGCAAATCCTGGGTCGAGGTGCGCTCCGAGGTGCGGCGCAGGTTGTTCTTCCACACCGATTCGTAGACGAAGTTGTGGAAGTAGAAATACTCCAGGTGCTTGAACTCGGTCTTGCAGGCCGAGAACAGCTCTTCGCAGATTTTCACGTGGGCATCCATCGAACCACCGATGTCGAACAGCAGCAACAGCTTGACGGTGTTGCGTCGCTCCGGGCGCATCTGGATGTTCAAGAGGCCGGCGTCCCGGGCGGTGTGATCGATGGTGCCGTCGATGTCCAGTTCTTCGGCCGCGCCCTGGCGGGCGAACTTGCGCAGGCGGCGCAGGGCGATCTTGATGTTGCGGGTGCCCAATTCCACCTGGTCGTCGAGGTTCTTGTATTCGCGCTGGTCCCAGACCTTCACGGCCTTGCCCTGGCGCTTGCCGGCGTCGCCGACCCGAATGCCCTCGGGGTTGAAACCCCCGGAGCCGAACGGGCTGGTGCCGCCGGTGCCGATCCACTTGTTGCCACCGGCATGGCGTTCCTTCTGCTCTTCCAGGCGTTTCTTGAATGCTTCGATCAGCTTGTCCAGGCCACCCAGGGACTGGATCTGCGCGCGTTCCTCGTCGGTCAGCGAACGCTCGAATTCCTTGCGCAACCAGTCTTCGGGAATCAGCGCCTGGAGGTGATCGTCGAGTTTCTCCAAACCGTTGAAGTAGGCGGCGAAGGCCCGGTCGAACTTGTCGAAATGCCGTTCGTCCTTCACCAGGATCGCCCGGGACAGATAATAGAATTCGTCCATGTCAGCGAAGATCACCCGCTGTTTCAGCGCGTTGATCAGGTCCAGCAGTTCACGCACCGACACGGGCACCTTGGCGGCGCGCATCTCATTGAACAGGTTAAGCAGCATGGCAATCGCCCTCGCTCTTGTTAAACGAAGAGGATCAGCGGGTGCCGCGACGGCTCATGAACGCCAGGCGCTCGAGCAGTTGCACGTCCTGTTCGTTCTTCACCAGGGCGCCGGCCAACGGCGGAATGGCCTTGGTCGGATCACGCTCGCGCAGCACCGCTTCGCCGATGTTGTCGGCCATCAGCAGCTTGAGCCAGTCCACCAGTTCGGAGGTGGAAGGTTTTTTCTTCAGGCCCGGCACCTTGCGCACGTCGAAGCACACGTCCAGCGCTTCGCTGACCAGGTCCTTCTTGATGTCCGGGTAATGCACGTCGACGATTTTCTGCAGGGTGACGCGGTCGGGGAAGGCGATGTAATGGAAGAAGCAGCGACGCAGGAAGGCGTCCGGCAGTTCCTTTTCGTTGTTGGAGGTAATGATGATGATCGGGCGCTGCTTGGCCTTGATGGTTTCGTCGGTCTCGTAGACGTAGAACTCCATCTTGTCGAGCTCTTGCAGCAGGTCGTTGGGGAACTCGATGTCGGCCTTGTCGATTTCGTCGATCAGCAGGATCACCCGCTCCTCGGACTCGAAGGCTTCCCAGAGCTTGCCCTTCTTCAGGTAGTTGCGCACGTCGTTGACCTTGTCCACGCCCAACTGCGAGTCCCGCAGGCGGCTGACCGCGTCGTACTCGTACAAACCCTGGTGGGCCTTGGTGGTGGACTTGATGTGCCAGGTGATCAGGCGCGCGCCGAAGGACTCGGCCAATTGCTCGGCCAGCATGGTCTTGCCGGTGCCTGGTTCGCCCTTGACCAGCAACGGCCGCTCCAGGGTGATGGCGGCGTTCACGGCCAGTTTCAGGTCAGCGGTGGCCACGTAGGCGCTGGTGCCTTCGAACTTCATCTGCAATTTCCTCGAACGTGTCGCCGGCCCGGCGAGGCGGGGCGCGCGAAATAAATATCGTGCCCGACTATAACGCGAGGCCGCGCCGACTGTGAACGCAGACGCTGTATTCAGTCTCTGAATGGGGCGTCACATGTTGACTCAGTCTTGTGGCGAGGGAGCTTGCTCCCGCTCGAGTGCGCAGCGCTCGCAGGCTTTTAGGGCCGCTTCGCGGCCCAGCGGGAGCAAGCTCCCTCGCCACTAAAAGCCGCAAACCTTAATCGGGCGAAGGCGGTGGCTGTTCATAACGGGCATTGAAGGCCTGGACGAAACCGTTGCGCAGTATCTGCAGGAAGGCTTCGAAGGCGCTGATGTCCTGCTGGTGAACATTGCCGCTGAGTTCCACCCGGGTGGCGAACTGGTTCTTGCGCTGGTTCTTGAGGGCCGTTTCGCCGGTCCCGACCAGCGCTTCCCAGACCGAGCGGAAGATGTTCTTGTTCTGGTTCTCCACGTCCTGCTGCCAGTCGAATACGTCGACATCCCGCAGCAATGGCTTGATGTAGCCGCTGAGCCGGGCGTTATCGGCTTCAGCCTCGATCACCAGGTCGCCGTGGCCGGCATTGAAATCGAACTTGCCATAGGCGGCGGCAAAATCGTTGAGGCGCTTGAGTTCGATGTTCCTGGCCCGCAGGCGGAAATCGAAATCCTCGAAGTCGCTCAAGGGGTCGAAAGTAGCCTGCATTTCCAGGGGCGCATGCTCGGCCACCAGGGCCTTGCCTTCGAAGCGGGCGTCGCGCTTGCCTTCGGTGTCGACCACGTTGGTCAGGTTATAGAAGCTCGCGTTGACGTCAGTGGCCCGCAGGTTGACCGGGGGCTTGGAGTTGAAGTTGCGATAGGTGACCTTGCCTTCCCGGATGCGCACTTCGTTGAAGGTGAGGGGCAACAGTTTGCTCAGTTGCTCGCGCCAGTTGGTGCCCTGGCCGGTCTGGGAGTTCTGCCGGTTGGCCCCGCCGTCGACGAAGTTCACTTCGGGGCGGGTGAACTCAACCTCGGACACCACCGCATGGTCGTACCACAGCGAGTGCCAGCTCACCGACAGGTCCACCAGCGGGGCGTTGACGAACGGCACCGGGACCTTGCCGTCGACCTTGACGATTTCCAGGCCGTTGATCCGGTAGGCACCGCGCCACAGGGCCAGGTCCACATCAGTGATCTGGCCGCGATAATCGCCCATGTCGGCCAGTTTATCGTTCAGGTAGTCGCGTACCAGGTAAGGCAGGGCGAAATGCAGGGCCACCAGCACCGCGACGAGGGTGGCGAAAACCCACAGTGGCCAGCGGTATCGACGCTTCATGTCTGTCAGACTCCAGCGTTTGTTGGGGGCGCGCCTCCTAATGCCATTGACTGTCGCAACAACGGGAACGTTCGGTGCAACTGGACGCCCATGGGCAACAGGCATACCTTTAAAGGCTTCAATTCCGCCCCATCAAGGACCCAGCCATGAGACGCATATTCGCTGACAACGCCCATTCCATCGGCAATACGCCACTGGTACAGATCAACCGCATTGCGCCGCGCGGCGTGACCATCCTGGCCAAGATCGAGGGGCGTAACCCAGGGTATTCGGTCAAGTGCCGGATCGGCGCAAACATGATCTGGGACGCTGAAAGCTCGGGCAAGCTCAAGCCGGGCATGACCATTGTCGAACCGACCTCGGGCAACACCGGGATCGGCCTGGCGTTCGTCGCCGCCGCCCGTGGCTACAAGCTGATGCTGACCATGCCGGCCTCCATGAGCATCGAGCGGCGCAAGGTGCTCAAGGCCCTGGGCGCGGAGTTGGTGCTCACCGAGCCGGCGAAGGGCATGAAGGGCGCCATCGAGAAAGCCGCCGAGATCCTGGCCAGCGATCCGTCCAAATATTTCATGCCGCAGCAGTTCGATAACCCGGCGAACCCGGCGATCCACGAAAAAACCACCGGCCCGGAAATCTGGAACGACACCGACGGCGCCGTGGACGTGCTGGTCGCGGGCGTGGGCACCGGCGGAACCATTACCGGGGTTTCGCGGTATATCAAGAACACCTGTGGCAAGCCGATCCTGTCGGTGGCGGTCGAGCCCGAGGTGTCGCCGGTGATCCCCCAGGCGATGGCGGGGGATGAAATCATGCCCAGCCCCCACAAGATCCAGGGGATCGGCGCCGGGTTCGTGCCGAAGAACCTCGATCTGTCCATCGTCGACCTGGTCGAGCGCGTCACTGACGACGAGTCCAAGGCCATGGCCCTGCGCTTGATGCAGGAGGAGGGCATCCTCTGCGGGATCTCCTGCGGCGCGGCAATGGCCGTGGCCGTGCGCCTGGCGGAAAAACCGGAAATGCAGGGCAAGACCATCGTCGTGATCCTGCCGGATTCGGGCGAGCGGTATTTGTCGAGCATGTTGTTCAGCGATCTGTTTACCGAGCAGGAGACTCAGCAGTAACCGCAGGCAGGATGGGTGGCGAGCACTGCTTGTGTGGCGAGGGAGCTTGCTCCCGCTCGACTGCGCAGCAGGCGCCCCGGATTCAACCCGGGTCGCCAAATCCCGGGGGCGCGCTCCGCACGCCAGCGGGAGCAAGCTCCCTCGCCACAAGAGCACTCGCGATCTCAGGTAGGTTGACTGATTGTTCGATGCGTCAGCCAAGGTTCAGGTGGCGCCTGTTAAAAAGTGTTTATTGCGTTTCACTCAACAGAGAATCTTCCGTCAGACGGTTTTTACCCGGGCCATGGGTATTTAACATGGCCCCCGACTACGTCGGGCAGTAGGCGTTGCGTCAGTTGTTTTTGGACAAGGAGTTTAAAAAATGACCGTTTCGTTTGTCGCCAAGGCCTCGGTGTTGCTGCTGTTCCTGGGCAGTACGCTTTATGTGCATTTGCGTGGTAAGGCGCGGCTGCCGGTGTTGCGTCAGTTCGTCAACCACTCGGCGCTGTTCGCCCCCTATAACGCCTTGATGTACCTGTTCTCCGGCGTGCCCTCGAGGCCTTACCTGGATCGCAGCCAATTTCCCGAACTGGATGTGCTCAAGGACAACTGGCAAGTCATCCGCGACGAAGCCATGCACTTGTTCGACGATGGCTACATTCGAGCCGCCGAGAAGAACAACGATGCGGGCTTCGGTTCGTTCTTCAAGAAGGGTTGGAAGCGCTTCTACCTCAAGTGGTACGACAACCCGCTGCCGTCGGCTGAGTTGCTGTGCCCGAGGACGGTTGAACTGGTCAGTCGGATCCCTAGCGTCCGGGGCGCGATGTTTGCCTTGCTGCCCGGTGGTAGCCACCTGAACCCTCATCGAGACCCCTTCGCCGGTTCGTTGCGTTATCACCTGGGGCTCTCAACCCCCAATTCCGAGAGCTGCCGTATCTTCGTCGACGGTCAGATCTATGCCTGGCGCGACGGCGAAGACGTCATGTTCGATGAAACCTATGTGCACTGGGTCAAGAACGAAACCCCGCAGACCCGCCTGATCCTGTTCTGTGATGTCGAGCGGCCCTTGAAAAGCCGGCTGATGACCCGCCTCAACCGCACCATCAGCGCGTTCCTCGGCCGTGCCACCGCGCCACAGAACCTGGACGATGAACACGTCGGTGGCATCAACCAGGCCTATGCCTGGAGCAAGTCGTTCAGCGACGGCATCAGCGGCCGGGTCAAGCAGTTCAAACGCAAGCATCCCAAGGCCTACCGGGTGATGCGGCCGGTGTTGGCGGTGGCGGTGCTGACGGCGCTTGGCTATTGGTTGTTCGTTTAAAACATTGCGTAGTCCATCGGGCGCTGGTTATAGTCAGCGCTCTTCGGGTTTTCGAACCCACTCTCCAAGAGATCGGCTCATGCCTGCATCCCCTGTCATCGCGGTCGTGGTTCCAGCGTTCAACGCTGGCGTCGTGCCGTGTGGGAACCAGCAGCCTGCGCAGATCGGTCAATACCCCCCACCTGTCCGTAGCTCATCGGTGTACGCCGTCGTATCACCGCCGGGCGCTGGCATTCAGGGCTGATCGGCAACGGTTGCCATCCCCTGTGCCCGCCTGAAAAAAACTACTGGACTTCAGCTTCGGCTGAGTTGGCTTTTTGCCTGACTACAGGTGGTATCCATGTTTTCCCTTTCCAAAAACGCCTTGTTGGCGGCGGCTTCCACGAGCCTGTTCGTTTTGCTGTGGAGCAGCGGGGCGATCTTTTCCAAGCTGGGCCTGGCCCACGCTTCACCCTTCGCTTTTCTGCTGATCCGTTTTGCCATCGCGCTGTTCGCGCTGGTGCTGTTGATTCCGTTGCTCAAGTTGAAGTTGCCCAAGACCGGCAAGCCGATGCTGTACGCGGTGATCACCGGTCTGGTGCTGCTGGGCGCCTACCAGATTTTTTATCTGCTGGCGCTGCAAATGAGTGTCACGCCTGGGGTCATGGCGACCTTGATGGGCGTGCAACCGATCCTGACCGTGGTGCTCATGGAGCGACAACGTTCCTGGTCGCGGATGTTCGGCCTGGTGTTGGGCTTGGTCGGGTTGGTCATGGTGGTGTACCAGGGCATCGGCCTGGCCGGCATGTCCCTGGCGGGGATGCTGTGCGGGTTGCTGGCACTGGTCAGCATGACGGCCGGCTCCATCATGCAGAAGCGCATCACCGACAACCCACTGGGCACGCTGCCGGTGCAGTACCTGGCCGGGCTGGTGCTGTGCGCGGTCTTCGTGCCGTTCCAGCCGTTCCATTTTGAATACAGCACGGGGTTCTTCGTGCCGGTATTGTGGATGGGACTGGTGGTGTCGGTGCTGGCGACGTTGCTGCTGTACCGTTTGATTGCCCGGGGCAATCTGGTGAACGTCACCAGCCTGTTCTACCTGGTGCCGGCGGTGACGGCGATCATGGACTAGCTGGTGTTCGGCAGCCGGCTGGCGTTGCTGAGCTTGCTGGGGATGGTGCTGATCATCGTGGGGTTGGTGTTTGTGTTTCGTAAGAGCCGCTGAGCTTTGGCTACTCGCTGACTGAACTACCGCCATCGCGAGCAGGCTCGCTCCCACAGGGTTAGCGCAATTCCCTGTGGGAGCGAGCCTGCTCGCGATAGCATTTTCAGCGGCACCGATGGGTTATCGGGCAGACACCTCAGCCGGTTTCGCGGCGGAAGGCTTGAGCACCAACCACAACGCCGCCGCAATCAACACCCCGCCATACAAATGCGCCATCCCCAACGGCTCATCCAGCAACAACGCCCCCCACAACACACCGAACGGCGGGATCAGGAATGTCACGGTCATGGACTTGACCGGGCCGATGGAACTGAGCAGACGGAAATAAAGGATGTACGCCAGCGCGGTGCACACCAGGCCCAGGCCCAGCAGTGACAACCAGACACTCCAGCCACCCCAACTGGCCGGCGGTTGGCTGATGACGCTGTAGCCAAACAGCGGCAGCAAGAACACCGTGGCGCCGAACATGCTGCCCAGGGCCGAAAGGCGGCTGTCCAGGCCACCTTGGTGATCGAGCCAGCGCCGGGTGAGGAAACCGGCAAAGCCGTAGCAGGTCGTGGCCAGCAGGCAGGCGAGGGCGCCCATCAACAGTTGCAGGTCGAACGCCACCGGGCCGGCGCGGGTCAGGATGCCCACGCCGAGCAGACCGAGGAAGACCCCGCCGACCTTGGCCAAGGTGAGTTTTTCGCTGAAGAACAAACCGCCGATCAACACCCCCATCAGCGGCGTGGTGGCATTGAAGATTGCCGAGTAACCGGCCGGCAGCACCTGGGCCGCCAGCGAATAGAACGTGGCCGGAATGCCCGAGTTGATCAGGCCCAGCAGCATCACGACTTTGAGCTTGCCGCGAAAATTCCAGTCGACGCGCATCAGGGCCAGGATCACCAGCAGCCCGACGAAGGCGATGGACACACGGAAGAAGGCAGTGGGAATCGTGCCGATGACGGGGGCGATAATGCGCATGAACAGGAAACTGGCGCCCCAGATGGCGGCCAATGACAGTAAACGCAGGATATCGACGAGGTTCACGAGCCACTCCTTCCTTGATGGGGGGGCAAGTGTCGCCGCCTTGCATACCGATGGCAATGGTTGCGTTGCCGCGTGATTGGCCTCTAAGCTCAGTCGCCAATAACAAGCATGACCCGCCGAGGTTTACCTTATGCCGCAGCCATGGCCCGCTATCGAAATCGCCCGTACGATCCTCGACGGCTTCGACGATTATCGTGAGCATTTCCGGCAGATTACCGATGGCGCTCGCGCCCGGTTCGAGCAGGCCCAGTGGCTGGAGGCCCAAGCGGCTTCGGCGGCGCGCATCAACTTGTATGAAGAAAAAGTCTTCGAAACCGTCGCCAAGCTGCACAAGGCCTTCGATGAGGAAGCCCTGATGGATGTGGGCTGCTGGCCGTTGGTCAAAAGTGCCTACATCAGCCTGATCGACCTGCGCTTCGACGATGAGCTGTCGGAAACCTGGTACAACTCGATCTTCTGCGGGCTGTTCAGCCACGACCTGATCAGCGACGGCACCATGTTCATCCACACCACCCGGCCCAGCCTGCGCCGGGCCCGCGCCGCCCAGACGCGCACCTACAAGCCCCCGGGCCAGTTGGACCGGATGCTGGAGAGCGTCTTCGCCGATTACCGTTTCAGCGAGGACTACGCCGATTTGCCGGGGGACCTGCAGCGCCTCGAAGCGCTGTTGCGCGAGAACCTGCCGGACTGGGTCTGCAAGGACCCGGAGCTGACGGTGGAGTTGTTTTCCTCGGTGCTCTATCGCAACAAGGGCGCCTACCTGGTGGGCCGGATCTACACCCGCGACGACCAATGGCCGCTGGTGATCCCGCTGTTGCACCGCGAGGGCCGGGGTATCCAGATCGATGCGCTGATCACCGACGAGGCGCAGGTGTCGATCATCTTCTCGTTCACCCGTTCGTACTTCATGGTGGACGTGCCGGTGCCGGCGGAATTCATCGGCTTCCTCAAGCGCATCCTGCCGGGCAAGCACATCGCCGAGCTATACACCTCCATTGGTTTCTACAAGCACGGCAAGTCCGAGTTCTACCGGGCACTGATCAATCACCTGGCGAACACCGACGACCAGTTCATCATGGCGCCGGGCGTGCGCGGGATGGTCATGAGCGTGTTCACCCTGCCGGGCTTCAACACCGTGTTCAAGATCATCAAGGACCGCTTCTCGCCGTCGAAAAACGTCGACCGGGCCACGGTGATCGAGAAATACCGACTGGTGAAAAGCGTCGACCGGGTCGGGCGCATGGCTGATACCCAGGAGTTCGCCGATTTCCGCTTTCCCCTGAGCAAATTCGAGCCGGCCTGCCTGGAGGAACTGTTGGAAGTGGCGCCGTCCACGGTGTCGGTGGAAGGCGAGACGGTGCTGATTCGCCACTGCTGGACCGAACGCCGGATGACGCCGCTGAACCTCTATCTGGAAAACGCCCACCCGGACCAGGTGCGCGAGGCGCTGGAAGACTATGGCCTGGCGATCAAGCAACTGGCGGCGGCCAATATCTTCCCCGGCGACATGCTGCTCAAGAACTTCGGCGTGACCCGCCACGGCCGTGTGGTGTTCTACGACTACGATGAAATCTGCTTCCTCACCGAAGCCAACTTCCGCCACATCCCCCTGCCCCGTACACCGGAAGACGAAATGGCTTCCGAGCCCAGGTATTCCATCCGCCCGCTGGACGTCTTCCCGGAGGAGTTCCCGCCGTTCCTGTTCGCCGACGCCGGGCAGCGCAAGCTGTTCGACCAGTTGCACGGCGAGTTGTATAACGCCGACTACTGGAAAGGCCTGCAGGACGCAATCCGGGCGGGGAAGGTGATCGATGTGTTCCCGTATCGGCGCAAGGATCTGGACAGCGAATAACGCCAGGCGAGCAAACGAAGCCACTGTGGCTTGTGGCTTGTGGCTTGTGGCTTGTGGCTTGTGGCTTGTAGTTTGTGCTCTGTGCTCTGTGCTC